>NZ_JAUBTK010000008.1:0-141649 GCF_036702455.1 Microcoleus sp. D2_18a_D3 | reverse complement strand
ATTGTCTGATACCCGTTAGTAGACGTTCCCTCTTTATCAATGCACTATTTGGTTATTTTGTCAATGCGTAAGTCCTATATAGGTAAAAAATCAAGTGAATCCCATACTATTAAATTATTGCACGATATCTTAGAAGTTTTAGCCATTGTTCATCAGCAAAATGTGATTCATCGCGACTTGAAACCTGCTAATTTAATGCGCCGCCAAGATGGTAAAATTATCTTAATTGATTTCGGGGCGGTCAAGGAAATTAGCACAATGGTTGTTAATGCTCAAGGACAAAGTAGCTTCACCGTTGGCATTGGTACTTCGGGTTATATGCCCAGCGAACAAGCGAAGGGCAAACCTAAACTGTGTAGCGATATTTATGCAGTGGGGATGATTGGGATTCAAGCATTGACTGGTCAACCTCCTCATACCTTACCAGAAGATCCGCAGACGGGAGAAATTATTTGGCGAAATCAAGCGCAAGTTAGTAATAATTTAGCAAATGTGTTAGATAAAATGGTGCGCGACCACTTCAGTCAGCGTTATCAAAATGCAGAGCAAGCATTGCAAGCAATTTTATCTTTGTCGCCGCCTCCAACACCACCGCCACCAACACCAACTGTGTATCAAAGTTTGGGGAACAAATCGCCTCAACCTGTAAAAGTATTGTCCAATCCCCTAAAAACAGTTCACTTTGAAACGGTGACAGTGAATTCAAAGGGGCAAATCATCAAGCGCAGCCAAAGTCAAGCACAGGTTTTTACAGAAACTATCGCCAATGGCGTTACTTTAGAAATGGTTTCTATCCCCAAAGGCAACTTCAAAATGGGTGCACCTGCAAGTGAAGCAGAAAGCGATGACAATGAAAGACCTCAACATCAGGTGACAATCAAACCGTTTCTGATGGGGAAATACCCGATTACTCAAGCACAGTGGGCAGCAGTAGCTAATCTGCCCAAAATTCAGTATGACCTTAATCCTGACCCTTCTCGCTTCAAGGGTAAAAACCTGCCTGTAGAAAAGGTTTCTTGGAATGATGCTGTTGAATTTTGTGCCAGATTATCTCAGAAGACGGGTAGAAGCTATCGCCTTCCTAGTGAGGCGGAGTGGGAATATGCTTGTCGGGCTGGGACAACTACTCCATTTCATTTTGGGGACACAGTTACCCCGGATTTAGTTAATTATGACGGGAATTCTTCCTACGGTTCTGCACCGAAGGGAATCTATCGTGAAAAAACAACTGTTGTGGGTAGTTTTCCGCCTAATAGCTTTGGACTTTACGATATGCACGGGAATGTCTGGGAATGGTGTCAAGATATTTCGCACTTTTATTATCAAGGTGCGCCGACTGATGGAAGTGCCTGGGAAAGTGGTGGAGATAGTAATTACCCGGTGCTGCGTGGTGGTTCCTGGTACGAATCTGCGGTCTATTGCCGTAGTGCCTATCGTAACTTCAACTCGCCGGACGGCAAGTGGAGGCGCAGGGGTTTTCGCGTAGCGGTTGCTTCGGTTTCTTCGTCGTCCTAGTTTTTTCCGCGAGGACTCTTCTTTGCTATTTTGCCCTTTTGCTCTTTACTCTTTTTTCTTTTTCACTTTTTTGGTCGCCTCTGGTGACTCGATTTTTTTTTGCACTCGTGGATGCACTCCCGACAAAGAAACCGGGTTTTTTACTCTTTCTGTGGAGTACAGCGAAGGATATCCTCAAAAAACCCGGTTTCTGGCCACCTGTGCGTAAGTTCTGTTTGGGAAAATCACTGTCATTGTGTCAATGCTTTCTGTATAGACAAGTCGGCTGAAATAGTCTGGTTTATTTACGGAGGAGTTGGTGCTGATTTAGGATGGGTTCCAGCGTAGTAAACTATTTTTTTTGTCAGATTCACCGCCGAACAGATTATAATTAGAAATATTGATTTTTCTCACGAATAGTCGCATAGGAGATTTACAAAATGAATAACCTATTAGCAGAAACTTTTGCCACCGTCTCTCAACTACCCGAAGCAGAACAAAATGCCATAGCATCCTTAATTTTAGACAAGATATCAGCACCAAGAGTCGGGCCTTTCCTCATTTCCCAATCAGACATCGAAACCCTAGAAAAATCATACATTTTCCGAGACAAAACAGAAGTTATTGAATTTATTAACCAATATCCGTTTTTACTTCCCGTTTTGCTAGAAGCACCCGTTCAGATTAGCAATTATTTTCCCGAACAAAAACTATTACTTCAAGTCATCAATGACCCCGAAATTCCTAACTATGTTCATCTGGTTCTCTCAATCATCTTGACAGACCTCGATCCCGATGAAGCAATGGATAGAGAAGATGAATTGCGTAAAAATTGGTCTAGGGGATTATCCCATGAAATTCGGGAGCATTTTTATACAATTTTGGAATATACTGATGAGTTTTGATTGGTCGCAATACCTAAATTTAGCAAAAGAACTTGCTGGTCAAGCAACTATTCCTGCTGAACAGGATGCGCGATTGAGGGATGCTATCAGTCGTTCCTATTATGCTGCTTTTATCTTAGCGCGGAACTATTTGCGAGATAAACAAGGTCATTCCCTGTCAAAAACAAGCGATATTCACCGCTATGTTTGGCAAGAATTTGATATTAATCCTGACTCAAGATATCAATTAATCGCCGATAATTTAGCAGTGCTTCGCCGATATCGAAATCAAGCAGACTATGACGATAATTTTCCCTTATTATCTGCGATTGCTACTATTGCGATCAAGCGTTCTCAAGAAATAATTTCTAACCTAAATAATCTCTAAATATCAATTTAATCTGATAAGGCCTTTGCTAAAACAGCAGTAGTTGTAGGGTGTGTCGCCTGCGATAAATTCCTAACTAAATACCAACAATCTCATAGCGACGCACCTGATGGATATATTACAAACCTTTGGACTGTTGGGACATTTTTCGCATTCCCACAGCCAATACGCTCAAAAACAACAGCCCGATCGCCCCAGCTAGCGGATTGCCGTTAACTCCTGTCACCCACTCGGGAACAGATGCCGAATATCGCACTAACTGCCCGATGTTAATAATGTAATATCCCCAGACTAAACCTGCATGAAGCCCGATCGACAAACCGAGGCGATTTTGGCGCGATCTTTTTCCCCAAACCAGAATCAAACCCAGCAACAACAACCCCGGAAACTGCGGCCAACTCCGCAGCATGGCGGCGACAGGTTTGATAAAATGAGATAGGGCAAACACCAGGCTATTCGCCCACAGAGATATTCTATAATTGTAATCCCGCTGCAACTCGTCCAGCAACCAACCACGGAATACCAACTCCTCCGCAAAACCGACTCCAAGGGCGCTTAACAGCCCTTCTGCGATGATTCTAGGCAAATTATCAGAATTTTGCCACGCGACTAAGCCGAACAGCCCTTGCACCGCAAATAAGCTGAAAGTGAGCACAAGCCCGATCGCCAATCCGATTAAAAGCTCAAGACCGTTTTTTCGCGTATTGATTAAACCGTAACTTTTGAGTAATTGGGTTTGTCCGTAAACCTGTTTTCCCCAGATCCGCACCAAAAAGAGAAACTCTGTAAACAACAGCGCCATAGTGAGAATAGTTGCAAGGTTGCTATCTTTAACTAACAAGTAAATTGGTGCTGCTAGGGGCAACCAGATTGATAATAAAGCTAACAGGAAAATTGGGATTCGGAAAAAAAATGGATAACTGGCTATTTTGATTAATTTAGTCATCGATCCTTAAAAAAAAATAAGATTGGTTCGGAATTCTTTAACCACAGAGTACACAGAGTTCACAGAGAGAGATTTGAGATATCTGTACAAAGCAGACAGAGAAAGCTAGAATAGCATTGTATTGGCTGAAACTTTAAACAAAACAGAACTATAAAATAAGGGAACAATGACTGAAGCCTCGGATTTTTCAAATGTCGATCGCGAATTAGATGACACAATTTTAAGCTTCGCAGACATTCAGGCAGAACTCAACCTGCGCCACGCTAAAGATGCTCTGCGAGATATAGTAGAAAATCTCGACTTGACAGTTCAAGAGCGAACTGGACTGGAACCGGAAATTGGCGGGTTGGAGAAAATGCTCGACAAGCTAGAGCGCGCTTGCGTGCAAATAGCTGTGTTTGGGATGGTGGGAAGGGGAAAATCTTCGGTTTTGAACGCGCTGCTAGGTCAAAATGTGTTTGAAACTGGCCCGACTCACGGGGTGACTCGCACGACGACTATCGGGCAGTGGGATGTCGGAGAGGGAATTGATGAGAATTTGCCCGATAGCTTACGCCCCGCTACGCTACGACTTTCGCCAGTTATTTACCGTTTGTCGCAAGTAGAATTAATCGATACTCCGGGAATAGATGAAGTAGACGGCGAAACTCGCGAAATGTTGGCGCGTCGCGTTGCTCAACAAGCTGATTTGATTTTGTTTGTAGTTGCTGGCGACATTACGAAGGTGGAATACGCAGCACTTTCGCAGTTGCGGGAAGCCGGGAAACCGATGTTATTAGTGTTTAATAAAATTGACCAGTATCCTGATGCAGACAGGCTGGCAATTTATCATAAAATTCGAGACGATCGCGTGAGAGAATTGTTGTCTCCCGATGAAATTGTGATGGCGGCGGCTTCGCCTTTGACGGCGAGGGCGGTGCGCCGTCCCGACGGAAGTATGGGCGTGCAAATGACTCGCAGTTTGCCACAAGTGCAAGATTTAAAATTAAAGATTTTGGAGATTTTAGACCGGGAAGGCAAATCTTTGGTCGCGCTGAATACGATGCTCTGTGCGGGGGATATTAACGAGCAGTTGGTGCAGCGAAAAATGGAGATTCGAGATGACGCGGCTAATCGAATTATCTGGAACGGGGTAATGACTAAAGCTGTGGCGATCGCACTTAATCCAATTACTGTAGTTGATATTCTTAGCGGTGCGGTAATTGATGTGGTAATGATATTAACTTTATCTAAAGTTTACGGCATTGCGATGACGGAAGCGGGCGCGGTGGAATTGCTGCAAAAGATTGCGATTAGTATGGGGGGAATTACTGCAGGTGAATTGTTGGCTAATTTTGGTTTGAGTTCTGTGAAAGGATTGCTGGGTTTGGCGACGCCAGCGACGGGGGGTTTGGCTTTAGCGCCTTATTTGTCTGTGGCGGTGACGCAAGCTGCGATCGCGGGGGTTTCTTCCTACGGAATCGGTCAAGTTACTAAGGCTTATTTGGCTAATGGTGCTTCTTGGGGAGATGATGGGCCAAAGGCTGTTGTGAGCAAGATTTTGTCTTCTTTGGATGAGGAGTCTATTTTAAATCGGATTAAGGAGGAGTTGCGGGCTAAGTTGGATTTGAGAGACGAAGGAAGAAGGAAGAAGGAAGAAGGAAGAAGGAAGGAAGAAGGAAGAAGTAGGTAGGGTTCGTGACCTCAACCCAACCTACATTTTTCTATTTTAATAGGACTTACGCATTGACAAAAAACATTGTCTATGTATTCTAGACTATAACATCATTGCTAAGGTTCGCCAAAATATGGTCACGGACAACTAAAGTGAATAGATTCCTTTGGACTTCATACCAACTGCTAATTATCTTTTGAGAGCGCATCAACTCCAATTTAATAAATGCGTGAAGTGAGCAAAATATGTGAGTCTTGATCGCCTGAGTATCTCTGACCATGAACCGACAAATTCCACAGACTTGTTTTATAGCTCTATGAAAGGTTTCAATGCCCCAATGAAGATCGTGAATTGTGATAAATTCACTTCGGGTTGTCTCTTTGACCTTTTCTGGCCCTGGCAGATATAAAATATAATGTCTAGAGTCTTCTTTTTTAAAGTCTTTCCTAAACAATTTTATAAACCCAAATTCTTTCAGATGAGTCACTAATCCTTCATCGGCAATCTCTAAAGTCCTTACCGGGCAATACTTTTGCGGCTCCTTTGAGACAATCCTGTTTTTTTCAATTCCGAATAGAAAACCCAGTTCCTGGTTTCTTAGAAATTTTAAGTTTTCTACTCCTGAATACCAACTATCTCCGGTCACTATTCTTGGCTTGACTCCCCAGCTTATTATTTCGCTTACCATCTCTCTAAAATAATCGTTTTTTGTTTTCCCCTCCTTTTTGTCATAGATTCTATAATTGATTGGCACTGAATTCCCATTAATATCGCTGTAATATAGAGTGATTAAATTTAAGCCAATAATTGTTTTATGGGCTTTTCCTGACCAAAAATAACTAATTAACTCGGCATTTTTGGGGTCGCTATAAATCTTTTCTATAACTGTATCGTCTACACTTAGTATTCCTCCTACCAAGTTAATAATTTTCTCGATTATCTTGAATAAATCTTTCGGTTCATATCGCTCTCTCAATAAAAAGCGATTGACGCTATCATGGGAAACGTCTCCTAATATCTCTGCTAACCTATTGCACCCCCCAAACTTTGGCTCTGAGAGTAAAAATAAGGTGTAAAGGTCTAGATTGCATTGCGCTGTCGAGGTTTTAGTTATTTTTCTGATTGTCCGATACCCGTTCGTAGACGTTACCTCTTTATCAATGCACTATTTGGTTATTTTGTCAATGCGTAAGTCCTATTTAAATCGGATTAAGGAAGAGTTGCGGGCTAAGTTGGATTTGAGAGAAGAAGGAAGAAGGAAGAAGGAAGAAGGAAGAAGGAAGAAGGAAGAAGGAAGAAGGGTTCGTGACCTCAACCCAACCTACATTTTTCTATTTTAAATCGGATTAAGGAAGAGTTGGGGGCTAAGTTGGATTTGGGAAGTGTGGAAAAACAGAAATTTCAGTGAGAGGCAGCAAAAAAAAAGAAGGCACGACACTGATTTTGACACGGATACACGGATTAATTATCGACAGTGAGTAGTTATTTGTTATTTGTTATTTGTGAGGAACTACCAATAACCAATGCCCGATGCCCGATGTCCAATGCCCAATGCCCGATGCCCGATGCCCGATGCCCGATGCCCGATTCCCAATGCCCAATGCCCGATGCCCAATGCCCAATGCCCAATGCCCAATGCCCGATGCCCAATGCCCGATTCCCGATGCCCAATGCCCGATTCCCGATGCCCAATTCCTAATATTATGTTATTAACCATTTCTACAACTCGCGCTCCTGCTACAGATTTAGGTTATTTGCTGCACAAACATCCCGATCGCCATCAATGTTTTCCGATGACTTTCGGGCAAGCCAGCGTGTTTTATCCAGAGGCAAATGCAGAAAGGTGCACGGCGGCTTTACTCTTAGATGTCGATCCGGTTGGTTTGGTGCGGGGCAAGTCGAAATCGGGCGATCGCCCCCTCGAACAATACGTGAACGATCGCCCCTACGTTGCCTCATCTTTTCTGTCTGTCGCCCTCGCCAAAGTCTTTAGTACAGCTCTATCCGGTCGCTGCAAAGACCGCCCAGAACTCGCAGAAACCCCCCTTCCTTTGACAGTTAATCTGTCGGTTTTGCCCTGTCGCGGTGGCGAGAAGTTCCTGCGACAAATGTTTGAGCCGCTGGGCTATCAAGTCGCAGCAAAACCCCTGATTCTTGACGAGCAATTTCCCGAGTGGGGCGCGAGTCCTTACTTTTCTGTGGAACTGCAAAATACAGTTCGTTTGGCGGATTTGTTAAGCCATCTTTACGTGCTAATTCCCGTGTTGGATGACGACAAACATTATTGGGTAGGCGATGATGAAATCGAGAAATTATTGCATCACGGCGAAGGTTGGTTGAACGCGCATCCCGCCCGCGAACAAATTGCCAACCGCTATCTGAAACGCCAGCGCCGTCTGACGCGAATTGCTGTGGCACAGTTAGCAGAAGCAGATAATATCGACCCTGAGGATCTCGAAGTTTCTTATCAGCAAGAAGAGGAAGTTTTAGAACAGCGAATTAGCTTGAATCAAGAGCGTTTGGAAGCTGTGACGGAGGTTTTAAAGCAAAGTGGTGCTAAGCGAGTGGTAGATTTGGGCTGCGGTGAGGGAAAACTGCTGAAACTGCTTTTGAAAGAAAGCTCGATCGAACAAATTACAGGCGTGGATGTGTCCTTTCGGGCATTGGAAATTGCCAGGGAACGTTTGCAAATCGATCGATTGTCTCCCGCACAGCAATCTCGGATTCAACTAATTCAAAGTTCGCTGATTTATCGGGACAGCCGCTTGACTGGTTTTGATGCGGCTGCGGTAATTGAAGTGATCGAACATCTGGATTTAGAAAGGTTAGCTGCTTTTGAGCGGGTTTTGTTTGAATTTATCCGACCCAAAAGTGCGATCGTCACAACTCCAAATATTGAATATAATGTTCGGTTTCAAAACTTGCCTGCAGGCAAATTTCGCCACCGGGATCACCGCTTTGAGTGGACAAGGGCCGAATTTCAAACTTGGGCGAAAGGGGTTGCCGAACGGTTTGGCTGTGGGGTAGAGTTTCGTTGTGTGGGAACTGAAGATTTAGAAGTAGGTTCGCCTACGCAAATGGCAATATTCGCCCAGTGAAAATAATACTGACAGTCTGTTTGTGCTTACAATATAGTTAAACTTGGAAAAAAGCAGGCTTCCGCTATGAGTAAATCTATTCAAACCCAGATCGTTGAAATTGACAATTCTCAGGGCATTCGCATTCCCAAATCTTTGTTAGAGCAAATTGGTATTAGCGAAGCAGTAGAAATCGAAGTTCACGGCGATCGGATCGTCATTCGTGCAGCCATAAAACCGCGTGCCGGCTGGGAGGAAGCGTTCGCAAAAATGGCAGAGCAACATGATGATGTCCTTCTTGATGATGTCACCACTACTGAGTGGGAGGAGGTTGAGTGGCAATAAAATCAGCGCTGACGAACAAAAAGCAGTTTTAGATACTTTGGTACAGATGTTTGCTGAATAATAATATTAAATGAAAATTACGCTTCCAGAACTATCCCTAGTCGTTCTCATTGGTGCATCCGGTTCCGGCAAATCCACCTTTGCGCGGCAGCATTTCCTACCTACAGAAATCATTTCCTCGGATTACTGCCGCGGCTTGGTTTCCGACGACGAAAACAATCAAGCGGCCACCGCTGATGCTTTTGAAGTATTGCATTTAATCGCTGCTAAACGTCTGGCTGCGGGTAAGCTAACTGTGATTGATGCCACAAACGTTCAGCCGGAAAGCCGCAAACCTTTGTTAGAATTAGCCCGAAAATACCATTGCTTTTTGGTTGCTATTGTGCTATATTTACCAGAAAAATTGTGTGCCGATCGCAATCAACAACGTGCAAACCGCAATTTTGGAAATCATGTAGTTCGGCGGCACGTTCAGAATTTAAAGCGATCGCTCAAATCTCTAGATAGGGAAGGATTTCGCTACGTTTACGTCCTTCGTTCCCCAGAGGAAATTGACGCGGTGGAAGTCGAGAGACAACCGCTGTGGAACAATCGCAAAGGCGACTGCGGCCCTTTTGACATCATCGGCGACGTTCACGGATGCTGCGACGAATTAGAGCAATTGCTGCAACAGTTGGGCTATCAAATTATCGAAAAATCCAGCGAATCCGATTTGGGGAATTTTCCCACCTACGCGCACCCGGAGGGCCGTAAAGCCGTGTTTTTGGGCGATTTGGTCGATCGGGGCCCGCGCATTCTCGACACCCTCAAACTCGTGCGAAACATGGTACTCGCAGAAACAGCTTTGTGCGTACCTGGAAATCACGACATCAAACTGCTGCGAAAACTCAACGGCAAAAATGTCAAAATCAACCACGGACTCGAACAAACATTAGCAGAAATTGACGCTTTACCGGATGAATCGCGCGAATCAGCAGTACGAGAAATCCGCCAGTTTCTAGATAGTTTGATCGGGCATTATGTCCTTGATGGCGGAAAATTAGTCGTCGCCCACGCCGGGATGAAAGCTGAATTTCAGGGACGCGCATCGCGCCGCATTCGAGATTTCGCCTTGTACGGAGAAACAACTGGCGAAATCGATGAATTCGGCTTGCCCGTCCGCTACAATTGGGCCGCCGAATATCGAGGTCAGGCAGCGGTTGTTTACGGACACACCCCCGTTCCCGAAACAGAATGGTTGAACAATACTGTTGATATTGACACCGGCTGCGTTTTCGGGGGCCAACTAACAGCTTTGCGGTATCCCGAAAGAGAATTTATCAGCGTTCCTGCTGCTAGAATTTACTGCGAACCTGCCAAACCGATCGCTTTTCAAGACAGCCCAACTTCACTTAACAATAGAGACATGAATTCACCCGCGATCGATAGCGGTTTGGCCGCAGTGAATCTCACCGCCCAACAGCAGTTTGATGACGTACTCGACATTAGCGACGTACTCGGAAAACGCATTATTTCAACTCGCCTGCAAAGTAACATTACGATTAAAGAAGAAAATGCGATCGCAGCCCTAGAAGTAATGAGTCGGTTTGCAGCCAATCCCAAATGGCTGATTTATTTGCCGCCCACAATGTCTCCCGCCGCTACCTCCAACGAACCAGGACTTTTAGAACATCCAGCCGAAGCATTTAGCTACTACCAACAGCAGGGCATATCGACAGTTGTGTGCGAAGAAAAGCACATGGGTTCCCGTGCAGTTGCGATTGTTTGCCGCGACGCACCGGCAGCTTTACGCCGCTTTGGCATTCTCAGCGAGAGTATCGGCATTTGCTACACCCGCACGGGACGGCATTTTTTTGATAATTCTACCTTAGAAAGAGAATTTTTAGCGCGGGTAAATGTCGCTCTCACGGCGAGCAATTTTTGGGATAATTTTCAAACCGATTGGGTGTGTTTGGACTGCGAATTAATGCCTTGGTCAGCCAAAGCTCAAGGTTTATTAAAAGAGCAATACGCCGCCGTGGGAACAGCATCTCGTCACGGGTTTGCGGAGGCGATTAAGAACTTAGAACAGGCAAACCAGCGGGGAGTTGAAATTAATTCTTTGCTGACTAGCTACCAAGAGCGAGCCGAACTAGCCGATCGCTATGTTAAGGCCTATCAGCGCTACTGCTGGCCAGTGAAATCGCTGTTGGACCTCAAATTAGCGCCTTTCCACATCTTGGCAACCGAGGGAACAGTTCACACTGACAAAAATCACTGTTGGCACATGGAACAGATTTCACAAATTTGTAAAGCTGACCCTGAATTTCTGTTAGCTACTGAATACAAAATAGTTGAAATTGCCGATTTTGACAGCAGATCCGCAGGGATTCAATGGTGGGAAAAACTGACGGCAGCGGGAGGCGAAGGAATGGTTGTTAAACCACTGGATTTTATTGTGAAAAATAGCAAAGGACTCGTACAGCCTGCAGTGAAATGTCGCGGTAAAGAGTATTTGCGAATTATTTACGGTCTGGAATATTCTTTGCCGGAACATTTAGAAAAGTTGCGATCGCGCGGACTTTCCGGCAAGCGTTCTTTAGCGTTGCGAGAGTTTGCTCTGGGTGTAGAAGCATTGGAGAGATTTGTTGCGGGTGCTCCACTGAGACGAGTTCACGAGTGCGTTTTCGGAGTTTTAGCGATGGAGAGCGAACCTGTCGATCCGAGGCTGTAATCGGAAGGTAGAAAGCAGGCGAAAATCTCGACTTGACAGTAATCTGGCAGGGGTTTAAACCCCTGCCTCAAAGCTAAATTTGTCTGAAGACAATTTAACAAATTATTAGGAAAACAACCAATTACCAATTACCAATTATTACTGTATCTTACTAACTCCTAACTTAGGTAATTGGCACAGGTTGGGCGACTGCGGCAAATAAGGTGCGCCATGTACACCCTACTTTAATTCCACTAATCGGCGGCTTAACATCAGGTTTTTAACCCTAATTCCATCCTATTTGTAACCTCTATTTTTCTCCGACCAAATGCGGGTTGGTAGTCCCCAAACATAGACAAATCCTTCGGCAGCTTTGTGATCGAATTCGTCCTCTGCGCCGTAGGTTGCTAAGTCGAAACTGTACAGAGAATTTTCAGATTTGCGGCCGACAATTGTCGCATTTCCTTTGAACAGTTTGAGGCGCACGGTTCCAGTTACTCGCTTTTGCGTGTCCTGAATAAATGCGTCTAAAGCTGTTTTCAAAGGATTGTACCAAAGACCGTTATAAATCATTTGGCTGTAGGTTTCTTCGATGCCTCGCTTGTATCGCGTCACATCTGCTGTCAGTGTCAAACTTTCTAAGTCTCGGTGCGCGTGCATCAAAACTAAAATCGCTGGTGTTTCGTAAATTTCCCGCGATTTAATCCCGACGAGGCGGTTTTCAATCATGTCAATCCGACCGACTCCGTGGTTTCCAACTATTTCGTTTAGTTGGGAAATTAAGGCGACTGGTGATAAATTTTTGCCGTTTAAAGTGACAGGATTTCCGCAATCGAAACCGATTTCTATGTATTCGGGTGTGTCGGGAGTTTGTTCGATCGCCTTTGTCATCAAATAAACTTCCTCTGGCGGTTCCGCCCAAGGATCTTCGAGGATTCCGGCTTCAATTGCCATTCCCAATAAGTTGCGATCGATACTGTAAGGCGAAGACTTTTTCACCGGCGACGGAATGCCGCATTTCTCGCCGTATGCGATCGTTTCCTCGCGGCTCATTTTCCACTCCCGCGCTGGTGCTAAGATTTTAATCTTGGGGTTGAGCGCGCCGATCGACACATCGAACCGCACCTGATCGTTTCCTTTACCTGTGCAACCGTGGGCGATCGCATCTGCACCGTATTTTTCCGCCGCTTCTACTAACAATTTAGCAATCAGCGGGCGAGCGAGGGCAGTCGAAAGGGGATAACGGTTTTCGTAAAGTGCGTTAGCTTGAATCGCTGGAAACGCATAGTCTTTGACAAATTCTTCGGTAGCATCAATAACTAAAGATTCCGAAGCACCGGATGCTAAAGCTTTTTTGCGGATCGGTTCTAATTCGTCTCCCTGTCCCAAATCCGCAGCCAGAGTAATTACTTCTTCAACACCCCACTCGTTTTTGAGGTAAGGAATGCAGACGGAGGTATCGACTCCGCCCGAATATGCTAGCACAACTTTTTTAGCGCGACTCATTGCTCTTTACATCCTGAATTTAACTGACATCTTGCACCACTGTCACTAAGCTTTTCAGGGCGGGCAAGATTCCCAACCCCTACTCCCCACAAAAAAATATCATTTTTGTGGAACAGGCATCTTGCCTGTTCGAGAGAATGGTGTAAGATGCCTGCCCCACAAGAAAATTAAATGTTTGTGGAACAGGCATCTTGCCTGTTCTGGAGAATGGTGCAAGATGTGATATTTAACCGACTTTTCATTATGCACCTAATTGAGATCGATTCTTGTCAGAAATAGTACAGATTTATATATTCTTTTTTTGCTAAACTTGGCTATTTACCGGGGGAGTTGCTGCGGAAAATCTGCTACCGTGGGATACGGTAACTGTGGCGATGGGGAAAAGCCGTGTTTTTTAGTGTTGTGATTCCGACGTATAATCGTAAACCGATTTTGGCAAAATGTCTACTGGCTTTGGAAAATCAGCAGTTCGGTGAGATTGTCAGAGAGTATGAAGTAATTGTCGTGGACGACGGATCGACGGACGGGACGCTGGAGTGGTTGGCCGCAAATGCTGACTTGTTGCCTCATGTGCGATCGATCTGTCAATCTCACCAAGGCCCCGCCGCTGCCCGGAATTTGGGCGTTGAAGATGCTAAGGGCGATACGATTATTTTTATTGACAGCGATTTGGTGGTAACAGAGCATTTTTTGCAAGCACACGCGGATGCTTTGCTACAGGGTTACAAAGATACTGATGCTGTTTTTACTTACGGCAGCGTGATTAATACTTGCAATTTCGAGAATCCTACTTCGGAACCTTACAAAATTACCGATTTTTCGGCGGCTTATTTTGCTACGGGAAATGTGGCGATCGCCCGCCGCTGGCTGCAGGCTGCTGGACTTTTTGACACTCGCTTTCAACTGTACGGATGGGAAGATTTAGAATTGGGTGTCAGGTTAAAAAAATTAGGTTTGAAACTCATTAAATGTCCGGCTGCTGTCGGCTATCACTGGCATCCACCTTTTAGTTTAGAGCAAATTCCGGGCATGATTGACCGAGAAATTCAGCGCGGTAGAATGGGAGTTTTGTTTTATCAAAAACACCCAAGTTGGGAAGTACGGATGATGATTCAAATGACTGTTTTGCACCAAATCCTGTGGGGAGTTTTATCATTAGGTGGGATGCTTAACGAGCGAACGATGACTCCTTTTTTGCAGTGGTTGATTGACCAAGGCAAGCCCCAGCTAGCTTTAGAAATTGCTCGGATTTTTCTGAATTGGTATAACGTGAAAGCCGTGTACGCCGCTTGCGGGGAATTGCAGACCGAGACAAAGATACCATAAATCAGCCCAACAGCGCAAATAAAGTATAAGATATTGTAGGAGTTTTTCAGGGCCCATTGGTGTCAACTTAAGCTCATAATTAGTAACGGTATACTGTTTGACAATTATGCCTACACTGCCCTAGCGCTGCTTAAGAAGGGATTTAGGGAATTCAAGACTTGGATACAAACCAGAAAAACACAGAATTTTAGTCTTAAGTTGACACCCATGTTCCGGCCTGTTTTAATTAACCTTTGGAGTGTGGATATCTACTGACAAAACACAATACACAGCCACCCGCTAAAGGGAGGCAAAACCGGGTTATAAAAATTGTAAAACTTTTAGTTTTACCTTTAATCAAAATTACTTGCTTAGCCTGTGATTTGAGGAATGTAGGCTGTTTTCTCACTCGGCTCCGATAATTTGAGCTACCAACATTTTATAACGAGCATTACTTTTGATATAATGACCAATAATTTAGGAGTGTGCTAGAGAACCAAGAGTTGTGCTGGTTTACCTGAGAGTGTTAGCTACAAGCGGTTAAGGACTTTAAAAATAGTCCCACATATACAACTTGAATAGTTTGAGGGTTTGCTGTGAATACAACTGACGATAAAAATCCAAGACTAGAAACAGTTAGACTTCAAAACACTGTCTTACAAGAAAATATTTTAATGGTGGACGACCATCCAGAAAGCTTGCGACTTTTATCCCGGATTTTGTCTAAGCGGGGATATAAAGTGCGACCGACACGAGATGGCAAATTGGCTCTTAACTTTGCTCTGTCGAGTCCACCAGATTTGATTTTGCTGGACATCATGATGCCCGGTATGGATGGCTATGAAGTCTGCGAACAGCTAAAAGCTTGTCCGCAAACCAAAGATATTCCTGTGATTTTTATTAGCTCTTTAAATGAAGTATTTGATAAAGTCAAAGCTTTTTCGGTGGGGGGGGTAGACTACATTAGTAAACCATTTCAAACAGAAGAAGTGGTGAGCCGTGTCGAAAATCAACTGCTTCTGAGCCGTCTTTATAAACAAATTTTAGCACAAAATGCGCGGCTGCAAGCAGAAATAGAAGAACGCAAGCGGATCGAAGCAGAACTCCGAGACAGCCAACGCTGGCTGTCGGCAGTAATTCAAACACATCCTAATCTTTTGTACGTTTCCGATTTGATAGAACAGCGAACTCTGTATATCAACCGCGAAATTTATAGTGATATTGGCTACACCCTTGATGAAATCCAGCAAATGGCAGGAGGATTTCTTCCTAACTTAATACACCCTGACGATTTGCCAGGATTCTCAGAACACCTGAGCAGGATTGACGCAGCAAAAGACGGTGAAAGCTTTGAGTTTGAGTACCGAATTCAACACAAAAATGGTGAATATCGCTGGTTTGTTAGCGTGGATACAGTGTTTGCCAGAACAGCCGACGACAAACCGTGGAAAATTTTGGGAACGGCTACTGAAATTAGCGATCGCAAACAAGCAGAACTCGAACTTAAAACAGCTATAGCTGCTTTGGAACGGCAAATCAAACAAAGATTTCTGCTAGAAACAATTACTCTCGAAATTCGATACAGCTTAAATCCAGCTCAAGTTTTTCAAACAGCGAGTGCCCAAATAGGTCGAATTTTTAATGCCGATTGCTGCTTAATTCACACCTACACAGAACAGCCAAGTCCCAGAATTGTTAATGTCGCTGAGTACAGCAAAACCGCATCCAAATCGCTTTTAGATTTAGCAAGTCCCATACAGGGCAATCCTCACGTTCAGTTTTTATTGTCCCAAGATCAAGCTGTAGTTTCTGACGATGTTTTTTCCGAACCGCTGCTAGAAAACGTCCGAGATTTGTGCTGTCAAATAGGTCTGAAATCGATGATATCCATCCGCACTTCCTACCAGGGAAAAGCCAACGGAATGATATGCTTGCATCAGTACGATCGCCCCCGCAACTGGGCGCAGGATGAGATCAGATTATTGAGCGCTGTGGCGGCACAGATGGGAATTGCGATCGCTCAAGCAAATCTTCTGGAGCAAGATAAACAACAGCGACTTAAACTTCAGCAGAGCGAAGCTAGTCTAGCAGCAGCCCAGAAAATTGCCCATATCGGCAGTTGGGAATTTGATTTAGTCACAAATAAAATTACTTGGTCAGAAGAAGTATTCCGCATTTTTGGTCTTGACTCAAGTGCAACGGAACCGACATCAGCCCAACTTTTAAAGATGTGTCATCCCGACGACAGAGAAGTATTTCAACAAACAGTCAGCCTGACTATCTCACAAGGAATTTCCTACAAAAGAGAGTTCCGATTTTTGCATCCTAGCGGTCAAATTATATACCTCGAAGGAAGGGGAGAAGCTGTTTTTAGTGAAACAGGGGAAGTAATCAAACTGTTGGGAACAGTGATGGATATTAGCGATCGCAAACAAGCCGAAGCAGCTTTGCAAATTAGCGAAGAACGTTTTTATCTGGCCTTTGAAGGCAGTGCGATGGGATTGTGGGATTGGAATCTTGCCACGGGAGAAGTCTATTTTAATCCACGGTGGAAAATGATGCTGGGATATGAAGTAGAGGAGGTAGAAAATAGTTTTGCATCCTGGGAGCAACTGGTACATCCAGAGGATTTGTCTCCGGCTAAAGGAGCGCTAAATGCTCACCTAGAAGGCAAAAATCCTACTTACGAAGTGGAATTTAGGATGCTGACAAAATCCGGCGAGTGGAAGTGGATTTTAGCTCAAGCGAAGGTGATGGAACACGACGCTTCGGGAAATCCTTTGCGGATGACGGGCACACATATTGATATTAGCGATCGCAAACAAGCAGAAGTAGAGTTGCAATTTAGCGAACAGCGAGAACGAGAAAAAGCGCAACAGTTAGAACAAACTCTGGCAGACTTGAAAAAGGCTCAATCTCAGCTTATTCAAGCCGAAAAAATGTCAAGTATCGGGCAAATGGTAGCGGGAGTAGCCCATGAAATTAATAACCCCATCAGCTTCATCTACGGCAATATTATTCCCGCCGCACAGTACGCTCGCGATTTGGTAAAATTGATCGATCTCTACCAGCAATACTATCCCCAACCAGTTCCCGAAATAGCCCAAGAATTGGCAGAAGTCGAGGTGGATTTTATTGCGGGCGATTTCCCGAAAATCATGGCTTCAATGCAAGAAGGTGCTAACCGAATTAAGCAGATAGTGCTGTCTTTGAGAAACTTTTCGAGACTCGACGAAACAGATCGCAAAGTAATAGACATTCATGAAGGGATAGAGAGCACTTTGGTGATTTTGCAGCACCGATTCCAGTCACAGCAAAAACGTCGGGAGATTCAAGTTATTAAAAATTACGGGAATCTGCCCAAAGTCGAGTGTTATCCGGCTCAATTAAACCAGGTATTTATGAATTTGCTGGTGAATGCGATCGACGCTGTGGAAGAGTCATCAGCAAACTGTACTTGCAAAGTTAACCAGATTCGCATTGTTACTGAAGTCAGCAGCGAAAATCAAGTGTGTGTGCGGATTTTTGACAGCGGGCCCGGTATCCCTCCCGAAGTTCAGTCAAGGATGTTTGACCCGTTTTTTACTACCAAACCGATCGGCACCGGCACTGGTTTGGGGTTGTCGATTAGTTACCAAATTGTTAAAGACACCCACGGCGGTAAGTTGGAGTGTCATTCAGAAGTTGGCCGGGGAACAGAATTTGCGATCGAACTGCCGATTTCGCAAAATTTGAAAGTTAAAAGTTAAGATAAGCTGTTAAATCATGGAGGGTAAATTAACCCTAATTCTTGTAGGGGCCGGTTCACCAACAATCTATAACATAAGCCAGAGATGAGCCTAAACCCGCCCCGACCGTAAGAGTGGGGGCCATTCAACGGAGATCATATTAATCGTCTCTCAGAACCTATTTTAGAGTGCGTCATAACCTGACATTTTCTCCAGTATTTCCTGCGAACGGTCTGTCATTTAGTGTAATTTCATCCTAAGCCTGATATAATAAAAAGTTAGCCTTAAAAGGCTCCAGACGTTACGCTGCTAAAATTAGTAGTGAATATTACAGTTGCTCTTATACACACTCTGTCAACATACGTCTGCTGTAGCGTCTACCACATTTTTACTGAATTATGACTGACTCAATTCGCTTCCTCATGTGTGCTCCCGACCACTACGATGTGGATTACGTGATTAATCCGTGGATGGAGGGAAATGTCCACAAATCATCGCGCGATCGCGCCGTCGAACAGTGGGAAAAACTTTACCACGTCCTGAAAGAAAACGCTGTGGTAGACCTGGTACCGCCCGCAAAAGGCTGGCCGGATATGGTTTTCACCGCCAACGCAGGCTTACTTTTAGGCAATACCTTCGTCCTCAGCCGTTTTTATCACAAAGAACGCCAAGGCGAAGAACCCTATTTCAAAGCATGGTTTGAAAGCAAAGGTTTCACCGTGCACGAACTCCCGAAAGACTTGCCGTTTGAGGGCGCTGGCGATGCTTTACTCGATCGCGAAGGACGCTGGTTGTGGGCCGGATACGGCTTCCGTTCCGAACTCGACTCGCACCCGTTACTAGCAAAATGGCTCAACATTGAAGTGCTTTCGCTGCGTTTAGTTGACGAACGTTTCTATCACCTAGACACCTGTTTTTGTCCCTTGACAGGCGGCTATTTGCTCTACTATCCAGCAGCATTTGACTCCTACTCCAACCGCTTAATTGAAATGCGAGTGGCGCCGGAAAAACGCATTGCCATTGAAGAAGCAGATGCCGCCAATTTTGCCTGCAATGCGGTCAATATTGACAAAGTTGTGGTAATGAACAAGGTTAGCGAATCCTTGAAAACGCGCATTACTCAGGCTGGTTTTCAAGTAATTGAAACGCCGATGAGCGAATTTCTAAAAGCGGGCGGCGCCTGTAAGTGTTTGACGCTGCGGGTAACGGAACCGGTGCAAGAAGATCGATCGGCAAACGTGATGGTAGAAAGCCGCACAATTCGCATGGAAGGTCACTTGCTCGATGCGGGTTTAATCAGCCGCGCTTTAGACTTAATTGTCGATCTCGGTGGCAGTTTCCAAGTCCTCAATTTCAATCTGGGAGAGCAGCGGCAAAGCACATCATCTGCCGACGTTAAAGTTTCGGCTCCTTCCCACGATGTGATGGAAGAAATGATGGGAATGCTGATTGACTTGGGTGCAGTACCGCCACCACAAGAGATTTGCGACGCTATTTTAGAACCGGTAGTGCAAGATGGTGTCGGCCCGGACGACTTTTATGTGAGTACAATTTATCCCACAGAAGTGCGGGTAAATGGTCAGTGGGTGAAAGCGCAAAATCAGCGGATGGATGGAGCAGTTGCTATTACTGAAACTGCTGACGGCCCAGTGGCTAAATGCAAATTATTGCGCGACTTAAAAGTAGGAGAAAAAGTCGTTGTAGATGTAGTCGGTATCCGTACCATCCGCAAAACAGAATCGCGGGAACAGCGCAATTCTCAAGAATTCAGCTTTATGTCTGGGAGCGTTTCTAGCGAACGCCGCGTCGAATTGGTGGTGGAACAAGTAGCGTGGGAATTGCGCCAAATTCGCGATCGAGGTGGCAAAGTTGTAGTTACGGCGGGGCCTGTTGTTATCCATACTGGCGGTGGCGAACATTTAGCGCATTTGATTCGCGAAGGTTACGTGCAAGCGTTGTTAGGTGGAAATGCGATCGCAGTTCACGACATGGAACAATCAAATATGGGAACCTCTTTAGGGGTTGACATGAAACGCGGTATTGCTGTGCGCGGCGGACACCGACATCACTTGAAAATAATTAACACTGTGCGGCGTTACGGGAGTATTGCAAAAGCTGTTGAAGCAGGCCTGGTTACTAACGGTGTGATGTATGAGTGCGTGAAGCACAATATACCGTTTTCTCTTGCCGGTTCGATCCGCGATGACGGGCCACTTCCTGACACACAAATGGATTTAGTTAAGGCTCAAGAAGAATATACTGAGCTGTTACGAGGGGCAGATATGGTGTTAATGCTGTCGTCTATGCTGCACTCAATTGGTGTGGGAAATATGACGCCGGCGGGTGTGAAGATGGTCTGTGTGGACATTAATCCGGCGGTGGTGACGAAATTGAGCGATCGGGGTTCGATCGAATCTACTGGAGTTGTTACCGATGTGGGATTGTTCCTAAGTTTGTTGGTGAATCAATTGGATAAGTTGACTAGCCGCCATCATGTAGCTCAATCTGTTTAGATTTAGCTAGTAGACATCTCCCATAATTGTGGAACAGGCATCCTGCCTGTTCAAGACAGGCAATTCTTGGGATGTTTAGTAGGGTGCGTCAGATTTGAGATTTTCAAGTTGTACCGAAAGCATATTTCTGACGCACCGTTTGGCGAGTTGCCTCAGTTTTGAGATTGTTGATTTGCATCGGAAATAATCTTACTTGACGCACCCTACATTAACTGGCGAAACTTTAGCTTTGGCAATCCAGATCGTATCGAGGATTACTTCAGAGTCGTACTCGTGAAAATCAGCCGTTTTAAACCAGAGATAAATTCCGGTGAATTTAGCGTATTTTGCCATTCTAGACACCAATCATTACTTTGAGTATTTAGGGCATTTTTGACTGCCACAGGACGTTCAATCACATCTTTTAATAAAGAAAGACTTCCGGCGGATTTGGCAAATTTTGGGGAGATTTGCTGGTGCAGTATCCGGTTGGGGTCAATGTAATCTTTGCGCCAAGGTGCATCGGGGAGCAGAACTTGACAGGCGGCAGCAAATGTGATATTGGCAGTAAGAATCGGTGGGTTTTTAACTGGGCTGCCTTCTAATGACTGTTGAGATTCTAGGCCGCTGATTACCTCCATTGCATAGTTTTTGTCTGCTGCGTTTAACGGTGTGTTGCTGTACTCGGCTGCTAATTCTTCGAGAAAATCTAGGTAATCTTGCACAACGGGCGATCGCCTCAACAATCATCTTCTCAAGTTTGCGATTAGGCGATCGCTATTTCACCCAACTACAAATATTCCCAAATGATTTGATGTGTTTTAGAGGGCGATCGCCGATAACCTCTCCGAACTCAACAACGAAGCCAACTATTTTTGCTTGCTTAATCTCTGCTATAAACAGATAACTTAAACGGAGCGATCGGTTCGGCATAACGACCAAGCTCACCCGCCGCCGAAAGGGAGCGAGGAACAAGCGAACTGTAGGCGATCGGGTGCAGCACCTTGTTGTAACGCAGTTTGAGCCTGTTAATTGGCTACGTTTGATAAAATTAGGGTATAGCTTCTGAACAAACAATCATTCCCTGTCAAATATACAGCTCTCTAACTCTGAATAGACAGTCATATCTTGCTTCATATATTGTGAAAGTGTGAGCTTGAAATTGTCAGGATTGATGCTTGTGGTAATTCCACAAATGGACTTAATCCTACCAGTTTTATCTTTGATATTTTGATTAACTATGTCGGCAACCAACTCATCATATTCTGGCTCGTTGAAAGTCTTCCCAATGGCTGAACAATAGTTAGCCAGAACTTCCTTATCGTAAAGGTAGTTTTCAATTTCCCACCGCTTGATAACCCTGTGGTTTGGGGGGTTATTCTGTAGATATACTTGTCTATCTTGCTCCGAGTTTTCTTTACCTGACGAAATGTCCCTATCCTTTAGAACCAATATCTCAATTTCTGAAAATACTTTTGTTAAAATTGCGATGGCAATTTCGCTACGTTGATCGAGTTCTGTGTTGCCGCCGCTTGAAATAAACAAGGTGTCATGGTATTTGTCAGCAAAAATGTTATTGAAGACTTTCGCATCAAGTCCTCTTTCCTGTCCATGAGCACCCGGCCTATCTCTGCCTTCACAGTAAACAATTCGTTTCGGACTGACAAGACCTGTTAGGTCGTCAAGTGCTGTTTCAAATATTTTAAGCCATTTCGAGCGGCTTTTTACTGCTGGAGTAATCGTTTGCGGTGTTGATGCCAGATTTACTCCTGCTGGGAAATGAACTATCTGGCACTCATTTTTCAATTCATCCTGCAATGCTCGCAAAAAACCTATGCTGTGTGTTGCTACCCATATTTGGCAGTTGTCACCGACTAAGTTGTTAATTTCTAACAACAACTTTTTCTGTATTGATGTATTGATATGTAACTCTGGCTCGTCAATGAGGAAAATTGTGTCATCAAAATCGTCTTTTCTCAAATACAGATCGAGTAATAAATCTACAACTTCCTTTTCGCCAGAAGAGAGAACATTGAATTCAAATTCCCGCGGATGATCGGATTTACTGAAATATAATGTGCCCTCAGAAGCCTCAATATTACCGATACTGGTGACGCTCAAATCAAGGCAATTTTGGATTGCCTTATTCAAATCCCCGATTATTTTTTGCTTTGCTTCGCTAGGCTTGCAATCCTGAGCGTTCAAATATTTATTGTATTTTATATTCAAACGTCTATAATTTTGTTCCATCTTGTCATCCAAATCAGAGGATAGACTTGCCCCGTAAGTATTTAGACGAATTTCGTTGATAGCTCTTGATTCGGTTACGTTAAGGTTGCTGTTGTAACGATAGGGACTTCTAAATGAAATGAGAGTTTTATGCTTTCCATCTCGCTGTCTGGCCGTCCAAACGTCTTGAAATGATCCTTCGACGAAATCAATTACTATGTTTTGGTAGTCAAAGTTTGGGGCTTTGTGCATCGAATGATATTTATAATCTTTATTGCCCTTTTCACCAATTACTTCATGTACGTGATTGCGGAAAAGTATCCCGTCAAGAACGCTACTTTTCCCGCAACCATTAGGGCCAACCAATGCAACAATTCTTTTTGGATTATCACCGAGATCTATGGTTAAATGGTGAAATCGTTTATAACCGTTCTTTAACTCGATCTTTTTAATTCTCATTCTGCAAAGTATATCGTGACGGGAAATTGGAATGTATTAAGCGAAAAATGTCCCGATCAAGCTGCGCGCTGCGTTACAATTTATAATTCTATCGCAGTTGCGGTACAATCATGTTTATAGCTCAAAACTATTGCATAACCGTACTTTTTATCAAGACATTTGATAACGCCTTCGGGATAATCTCGGATAATCCCTCTCAAGCGGGCGATCAAGGGTTCGGATTGGTAGAAAGACTTGCCCTCAATTTCGCTGTTGCTGTAAGCCATAGATGTTCTGACGACTAAAAGCGGGAGGAATTTAAATGCGATCGCGCATCTTCACTTTGTACCTAATACTATACAAGCGAAGCGTAAATACAAGAAGGGTGCGCGCGCAGCAACCTACCGAAAGCTATTCGTAATATTGCAATAAAAAGCCTCAGACCCGCAAGTCTGAGGACCGGAGTTCCTGAAAATCGTCACTTGTTACTATTGTCGCCAACACACAGCACAACATACAAGAGGGGTGCAACCCAGCAGGCAGTTTTTGGCAGACAGAGATTGCTTCCTGACTCGGAAGGCGAAAGCAATTTTTAATTCCACACTTCAGGAAAGCAAAACAATTATTCTCGCCATTTACATATCTGGGTTGATAATTTAGCTTTAGGATGGGAGTCTGTCCCCGATCGCAATATAAGGAGCACCGTGAGTCCCCGTATATATTTGAGTCGGGCGGTAAATGCGGTTTGCCTCTAGCTGTTCCTTCCAGTGGGCCAACCAGCCGGCAACACGGGCGATCGCAAAAACTGGTGTAAATAAGTCCAGCGGAATTCCCATTTTTCGGTAAACCAGACCAGAATAGAAATCTACATTTGCATAAATTCCCTTGTGAGCTAGTTTTTCCTCAACCACTTCTTCTAACTTGATAGCAATGTCGTAATAATCGTCGTGGCCGAAGTTCTCAAATAACTGTTCTGCTAACCCTTGGAGAATAGTTGCTCTCGGATCTTTCACCTTGTAAACTCGGTGACCGAAACCCATGATTTTGTCCTTATTTGCAACGCTCTTCTCGACAAAAGCCCGCACGTTTTCTACCGAACCAATTTGCTCCAACATATCAATCACTTCTTCATTAGCTCCCCCGTGCAGCGGCCCCGCCAAAGTGCCAACTGCTGAAGCAATCACTCCGTAAGGGTCTGTCAGTGTCGAAGCTGTTACCATTGCCGAAAATGTAGAGGCATTAATGGTATGTTCAGCGTGGAGAGTCAGACAAGTGTCAAAAATGCTAGCTAACAGCGGATCGGGTTCTTGCTCGTTGAGCATATAAAGAAAGTTAGCCGAGTAGTCCAAGTCATCCCTCGGCCGCACCGGGTCATTTCCCCGTCGCATTTGCTGGAACGCTGCTACCATCGTGGGAATCTTCGCTAGCAGCCGCACTACAGCTTCTCGAATGTATGCTGGGTTAGCCAGAGCTCTGCGGGAGTAGAACAAGCCCAAGGCGGCCGCTGAAGCTTGCAGGGCATCCATTGGATGTCCTCTTTCTGGAAAGCATTTCATCATGTCCCGGATGCGATATTTGATCCGGCGGTGATAGCGAATTTCATGCTCGAAAGCTTCGAGTTCTTCCTTTGTCGGAAGTACCCCCCAGATTAATAAATATGAAGTTTCGAGAAAGGAACTTTTCAGTGCCAGTTCCTCGATGCTAATCCCGCGATATTCCAGCAACCCTTTTTGTCCATCGACGTAGCTAATGCTGGACAAGGTGGCGGGAACACCTTCTAAACCTGGTTTGAATTCGCCGACGACCATTGCGATACCGTTTTATGTGAGTTCAATCTACTAAAAGTACATTACCAGAAACGAAGATAGTGTCACAGTCTTGACAAATAATCATTTAATTCGGGTTCACAAACCGGGTTTTTCAACAGATAGCCCGATCGCACCGCTGCGTATTGTCGCCCCTTTTTCCCGGTTTCGCCGTCCGAGAATGCCGTTTTAAGAGGGCTGGCGCGTCCTGTTAATGTCGGGGCGGTTCGCTGTTTCTAGTGCAGCAAAAACTTGGGCGCAGTTAGCCAAAACATTTGGCTGCGGCCCACTGGGGAGCCGGTCTCCGGGAGGATTAAGCCGATGATACCTGCTTTTTTGAGAATGAGGGCATCTTGCGATCGAGCCCAAAGCAAAGTTTCTGCCCAGTGGCCTAAGTCTGGTTGGTGGCCCACCAGGGCCAAGCTGCGGCTACCTATTTCCTGCCACTGTTTGTACCACTCCAGCCAGTTCCCGATGTCTCCTGAAGGTGCGAGGGCGGCGGATTCTTCTATTTGGGAACTCAAACCGACTGTTTGCAGGATTTGCGCCGTTTGCTGGGCCCGCAGTAGGGGACTCGTGAGAATCAAGTCAAACTGAATTTCGAGCTCGTACAGCCGTTGGGCAATTTTCCGGGTTTTACGATCGCCCTCTTTAGTCAGGGGGCGTTCTGCGTCTGTATCATATTCTTCGGGTGCGGCTGCGATACCGTGCCGGATCAGATAAATAACCATATATCAATACTTCCAGGCATTTTATTATCCCGTTTTTCTAGGAGCGGTCTAGGATATACCTACCTTTTGCCTATTCTACAACTGGATTAAGCTCTGGCGCCGTCATCTGGTTGGCGCTTGTATAACGATCGCGCCCTTGTCGTTTCGCATCATATAATGCTCGATCGGCGAGGGCAACGAGTTCATCCGGTGATGTTTCCGCAGTGGGAATCACAGTTGCAATTCCCATGCTAACAGTCACGATCGCGCTCACATTAGATTGCTCGTGAGGGACTCCCAAATCTCGGATTGCCTCTCGGATCGACTCAGCAACCGCGATCGCGCCATCCGCATCCGTATTCGGTAGGATAGCAGCGAATTCTTCGCCCCCGTAACGTGCCAACAGATCCGATGAACGTTTAACCGCAAGTGCAGCCGATGAAGCCACTTTTACTAAACAAATATCCCCAGCTTGATGTCCGTAGCAATCGTTATATCGCTTGAAATAATCTACATCCAACATAATCAACGAAAGCTGTTGTTTCCCCTGCATCAGTCGGTGCCATTCCGACTCCAATCGCTCATCAAAACAGCGGCGGTTTGCTACTTGTGTTAACCCATCTGTCGTAGCAATTAATCTTTCTTGTTCCGCCCGGTGTCTGAGCATCTCCTCGGCCCGCTTGCGTTCTGTAATATCAGCAAAAGTCGTTACTACTGCATAGGGTTGAGACTGATTCATTTGGAACAGCGGTTGCGAATTAATCGAAATCCAAGTCAGCGTTTTATCCGATTTGTGAATGCCCATCACCACATTTGATACGGGTTTTCCCGTCCGTAGGGTAATCATTGCCGGATGCTGTTGGCAGGGGAAGGGAGAGCCATCTTCCTGAACGGTTCGCCAGTCTAAATCTATGGATGTACGCCCCATCAGTTGTTCGGGGCTCAGTCCGAGAATCCTTCCGGCACTAGCATTACAGGTAGTAATTTTTCCGTCTGCTAGCTGAAGTACGACGCCTTCAGTCATGCTTGTAATCACAGAACGATACCGTTCCTCGCTTTCCTGTAATTGACTCAGGAGAATGTTTTTAGCATCAAACTCTGAAGCCAGATGCAGACTACCCGCCAAAAACCCCGCCATCAGTTGTAAGGTATGAATATCTGACTCTGTAAAGGCACAGGGTGTACCGGAAACAACTTTTAAGACGCCAACCCGATCGTCCTGATAGAACAAGGGAACAACCACCAGTGACCGGATACCAATGCGCTGACAGGCAGACTGATCCACCCGTCCATCGGTTTGTGAATCATCGCAAAGCATGATTTGGCCGGTGGCAATACATTTTCCCGATAAACTTGTCGCTACTTTGATCCGTAATCCAACATAGGCGCTGGCGATACCGCTGGCTGCCCGATACACCAACTCATCCCCTTCCAGCATTTCAATCACGGCCCCATCGGCACCGAGCGATTTTTGAGTTCGCTCGGTAATCACTGCCATGACTGCATCGAGATTGGGATTGCGGATGGCGATTTCCTGTTGGGTGGCAATCACCACAGCCAGACGCTGGAACTCTTGTTGTAATGCTGCTTCTGCTTGCTTGCGAGCGGTGATATCCTTCATAAAGCAGTGATGCCCGATCAATCGCTCCTGCGAGTCGTAGGCTGCCAACATCACCCATTGCTGGTAAAAAATCGAACCATCTTTCCTGATACCACGGCCCTCAACCTCCACTCGGCCCTCGGCTAGCATTTTTTGATAAGCAGCAATCATCCTGTCGCAGTCGTCGGGATGAACTGTTTTCTGCCAATTCATACCAACCATTTCTTCAGGTTGATAACCCACTATATTGCCGTAGGCTTGATTAACGCTGATATATCGTCCGAAAATATCCACCCGCGAGATGCCTTCGACGGCATTAGCAAGGGCTATACTCATTTCTCTGAGTTCTGTTTCCGCCTGGACACGATCCGTAATGTCTTGGGATGTACCAAACAACCGAATAACTTGTCCCTCTGCATTGAGTTGGACCTGTCCTCTGGCTTCGGTATGGCAGATAGAACCATTCGGGCGCACGATTCTGAGGCGCAATAGATAAGGCTCTCCGTGAGTGAGCGCTCGTTGAACTACCCGGTGTAGCTGTCTGGCACTTTCGGGATGGTAAAGCCGCAGGTTTTCTTCATAGGTAGGTTCGCCTAGGGCGCTGGAGCGTCCCAAAATCTTGAAGAGTTCGGGAGACCAGGTAATTTTACCCGTAATCACGTCAAATTCCCAGCTACCGATGTGGGCAACCCGCTGGGCTTCTGACAACCGAGTTTCACTCTTTTGCAGGGCTGTTTCTGTCTGCTGGCGGTCGGTAATGTCTTTTTCGTTCACGAGCAACATCGGGTTGCCTGTTACCGGGTCGTTGGTACACCGCACGTCCATCCCATGCCAGCGAATTCCCGCCAGAGTCATCACTTGAGCCTCCGTGCTAAATACCTCACCGGACTTAAGAACTGCCATTGCTCGCTCTGCTACCTGAGAGTCAACAAAGCGACTCAAAAAAGCATTATCTGTCGCAGAGCCAGGGTGCAGCGCATCCCCGTAACAGCGCAAGGCCGCCGGGTTTTGCAGCAGTGGCACACCTTCGAGGGTATATAGCGAAACCATCAGCGAGGTGTGTCGGATTGCCTCGATCGATCGTAGGGTTTCCGGTTCGATTTGAGGAGCGGTTTCGACCTTACCCTCGACCAGGATTGCCAAACGCCCGCTATCAATCCTGATGCCAGAGCACCGACAGCCGACAGAAACAGGCTCACCGCCCGGATAAAACGTCCACTGCTCGGACAAGGTTTGGCCTTGCTCAAACTGCAGCAGATAGCTCTGCAAGCGAATTCGCGTACACTCTGACAACATATCGCTAAAGTTGTGGCTCGCGAGTTGCTGCCGCGTCGAAACATTCCACAGGTACAAGGAGGCTTGGTTGGCCCAGCGGATTTGCCAATCCTCAATATCAAATATCCAGATCGGGTTTTGCAACAAGTCAAAGGCTTTGAGGTGGACAATATCGCCGCTGAGGGAACAGGCAAACTCGGGTTGTAGACAATTTTGATGATTGACTCTTGGCGCGCTTTCTGTATTGGGATCAGTTTGATTCGGTTCTGTTTTGAGTTCCGGCGGTTGATGGAAAGGTGGCACCGGGTGGTGAGATTCCAGATGCCGCATCCTCAACCCGATCTGCGCTGCAACGTGTTGCATGATCTGAACATCGAGAGGTTCCCACTGACGCGGACTTCGGCATTGATGACCAATCAACAG
This sequence comes from Microcoleus sp. D2_18a_D3, assembly GCF_036702455.1. Lineage (NCBI taxonomy): Bacteria > Bacillati > Cyanobacteriota > Cyanophyceae > Oscillatoriales > Microcoleaceae > Microcoleus > Microcoleus sp. D2_18a_D3. The sequence continues at coordinate 112,658 of NZ_JAUBTK010000008.1, read as the reverse complement.
TCCCCAAAGCTTCGGAGATTGCTGCTGTTTGCCATCTAGCAAGATTGGCACCACTAAATTTGCCTGAACCTGGATGCGATCGAACAATTCGACATCACAAGCTTGAAGATGACCGCTGTGAATATCAGAAATGCTGCTCGTTTGTCCCTGGCTGTAACGCTCTACCCAGGTAGCTTCAAAGCAAGGATCATAAATCTGTTTTCCTAGGATTTGTGGCCACTGGGCATCAACCGATTCAGCAAATACTACGCCCTCTCTATGCGGTAGGAAGCGATAAATAATCACGCGATCGGCTTGCAGCAGCACCCTGGTTTCTTCTACCGCACATTGCAAAATTGTCTCCAGATCGCCGACCTCGTTGATTTGAAGTGCAATTTCTGAAACTTTTTCTATGATTTTCTCTAACGAGCAAGAGAAAGTCTGTTTTGTAGACATCTCCATGTTCCTTTTTTTGTTAAGCAATTTTATACTATTCTAACCGGCGACAAATAAATATAAAATTTTGTTTTAACTCGTAGGAATCGCTGGCTGGGCTTAGGAAACAACCAATATTTATGTAGCTAGCCAAACTTTTTGTGACTGCTACAATTGCTTTTTTTATGTCATTTAGCCAAGGGTTTAGGTTGTTTGGTATCTATTTTGCTTCTTCTCAAGCGTTTTTTTGCTAATTATTATCGAAAATCTTTTGCACCAACTATAACAATCCTCGCATCATTTGTGTAATTATTGTCGGGGCAAAACCCACGCCCGGTTGCCCAGCTTTAGCCTGGGTAGGCAAAGAAAGGCACTACACATCTTTGTACGACTTCTGCAAGGATTGCTATATAACAAATTGTGATTAATTTAGCGAAAAAATAAGAATATATCAAAAAATCAACCCTGGATAATTGTTAAAACTTAATAATTATTGTGGAGTTTAGTAAATTAGATCACAATAAATTTGCCCCGCTACCTGGTTTTTTTACCAAAATACTTCGTTGTATCCCTTGACAATAGTTAAAAAACCCGGTTTCTTTGATGTGTATTTTTGCGAAAGGGGGAGAAAATTTATTACTGGTAGTCCTGGAGGGATAAACCTGGTTTTTCAACCCCCTTATATCGTTTCAGGTTGCATCGTAATAATAAAATCGAGTAGACTGTTAACACTCAACCATTGAGTTTTTCCACCCCTCCTTCTACAGTCAAGAGCCAGTCGATTTGAGATTTTAGATTTTAGATTTTAGATTTGACTCTACAGATGAATCGGGAAGCTGGAAATTAGGTGTAAAATATTTCGCTTGTCAACAGTCAACAGTCAACAATTTTCAATAAGCTTTTTATGCGCGGGTTCTCCTGCCCAACCCCTACTCCCCATAAGAAAATTTAATTTTTGTGGAACAGGCTGGATAGCCTGTTCATGACAGAAGTGCACTGGGCGTGAGTTCCAACCCTCAATAAGAGTTAAAAACCCGGTTGATGAGAGTAGAAGTGCGGGCAGGACTGATTATCAAGTTGAGATTTTGCCCGGAATGAGAAAAAAACACGGCAAAACCTGGTAGCAACCGGAGGTTGAGCCCCGCATCGCCTTCCCAGGCTGTTGCTGGAATCAATACCGCACCTAGAAACCCTAGAGTTAATGATCGTAAACAGGATTGTCTTTAGGACTAATTAAATGCAGCAACTTTTGCTTGATCTGATCGTCGAATACTTCCCATTTCTGCCTTGCATAATCGCTGTTCTCATTGCCGCCAGAAAGAAATCCCACCGGAATTTCAAAACCTCCTGCTTGACTTCTACCGCCGCCAAAAAAGCGTCCTTGAGCATCTTGACCGAAGGCTTCTTTAATGAATTCGTCCGGGTCGAGAGTAAGTTTATTAGTTCGCAGCGAGCCAATTACTACTTCAATTTCTTCGTCTTTGTCGTGAACAATTGCGTAAACAACGGCTGTATGTACGTTCTCCTCTGTTACTAAAAAGTCCGCCGCTTGGGGAATAGAATCCCGATCGTCATAGCGGAGGTAGCCGATGCCGGCGATCGAAAAATTGTTCTGGACGGTGCGGTGTTTGAGCGATCGCTCGATCGCGTCCATCACCCACTTAGAACGAGACGACTGTAACACTGCATTCAGCAACTGCGGGTCGTAAAACCGGCTCAAATAAGCCGCAGCTAAAAAGTCCTCTTCCTGAGCTTGTCTGAGGGCGATCGTGTCCGATCGCAAACCGTGCATCAAAGCTGTAGCACACTTGATGTGCAGACTGACGCTGGCGTCGAGAGTTAGGAGTCCAGACTGTAAATACTCGGCAAAAATCGTGGCTGTAGCGCGGATTTGAGGGCGCAAATCGGTAAATTCTGCGTTCATTTCCCCCTGCAAATTATGATGATCGATGACGGCGGCGATCGGAACTCCAGCCGCTAAAATATACCCGGTTAAGTTACAAGTCGTCCCTTGGTTGTCAATGAAAGCGCAGCCCTGAAACACCGACAAATCCTTAGTTTTTACTGTTTCCAGCGTCCACCGCTGCAACGGCAACCCTGTCAATTTAACTAAGGCAATATTTTCTTGGTGGCTGAGGGCGCCGGCGTAGATAATCTCGCATTGGATATCGTACTGTTCGGCGATTAATTTGTAAGTCCAAGCGCTTGACAGTGCGTCGGGGTCTGGAAAATCTTGCAGCAAGATTAACTGGCGAGTGCCTTTGTGCCGATCGAACATTTGGCGCAATTGCTCGACTTTGCGATCGTGCAATTCCTCGCGGAGACGGCCGCGATTCTCTTCGGAAGCAACTTCGGCTTTGCTGCGCCGTTTCCCCGGCGCACTCACTGCGGGTACAACCTCGCTGCTGGCCTCAAGTTCACCTTCGCGGTTGCCGGATGTTTCATCGGAATTGTTAGGAGGATGGTCTTTCATCGTTGAAAATTAACAATTTAACTATTTCAGGATTTGCACGACATTCGATCTTAAACCCGGTTTCTTTGTAGATGCCTGTTTGTCAAAGCCCATACTTTTTACGACAAACCTGATTTAAGAGCGTAAATTCTCTCTTTAATTTTTTAATTCATGCAGAGAGTGTGTGTTGCTAGGAACGAAGCAATCTCAGAACTAATAACTCCCGCAAAAAACCCCCGCGCTTGCGCTGACAGGGGTTTTAAAGGCCTATTACATATTTTTGCCATTCTTTGTGCATACCGCTCTTAACGTGTTTAGTCACTTCAAAATAAAGACCGCTGTGAGGTTTCCTCGGCGGATAGCGCAGCAGCATTCCCGCTTCTTTCGGCGTGCGGCTGCCTTTATTGACATTGCAGCGCACGCAAGCGGTGACAAGGTTTTCCCAACTGTCGCCTCCTCCGCGCGATCGGGGAATTACATGATCGAGGGTTAAATCGTCGCCCGTATAACTACAGTATTGACAAGAGTGTGCGTCCCGGTGCAAGATGTTCCGGCGGGTTAGCGGAATATCCTTATAGGGAACTCGGACATAATGCCGCAGTCGGATCACAGTTGGTAGCGGGAAGTTTGGCGCAATAAATTTCCCGTTGTGTTCTACCTGTTCTGCTTTTCCTTTCAGCAACAAAACTACCGCCCTTCGCCAATTGGTGATGTTAAGGGGTTCGTAGGAGGCGTTCAGCACCAGAACATTGCCCATTGTTGATTATTAAAGAGAATATTTTTACCGATGGTAACACAGGTTCCCATTTAGGTGGGACGGGATCGGGAAGAGCGAGGCGATCGCAAAAAACGCTGAAAAACCGATCCTTTACCCTATACCTTCGCGCCTGCGCCCCCTATGGCAGCATCTATTTTCTGCCTTTGGTGTTTCTCAGCGAGCTTTTTTCCCGGAGTTTTGGCCCAGAGGAGGCCAGTCTGTGCGAAGGCAAAAATTTGCAAAATAAATTTTATTTTTTTCTCTAAATGCCTAATCTTCCCGGCAACAAACAGTTTAACTTTTTAGACTATTAGTAACCTTAAATGAAAAAGCTTATTACTGCTCATGAAATTTCGGCTCTTAAAGTCAGCTTTTAGCGCGTCAATTATTGCCCTTGCTGCTCAGATTTTAGCCAACAGTCCAGCCTTTGCCCAAGCGCCTTCATTCTTCTGCGGCGCTGCTGGCGGCCGGCCAGCTACAATTGCTGTCCAACAAGGCAAAAATATTCCCGTTATTTTGTGGCTAGCTGATAACTATTTCAATGAATCAGGAGAAGATGCGATTACTCGGTGCACCAGAGTCTCAGGAATTCTCAACAACTCGCAACCGCAAGGAAGCTGGGAGAATGTTGTCACAGCAGGTGCATCTAGCAACGGTCAACTAATTATTTGTGCAGCTAATCCTCAAGACGGTTCCTGTAGATTATTATATCAAGTACCCAAAGGTCAAAATCCCGAACAAGCCCGACAAGAACTCTTAAAAAGAGTTACAAATCCTAATGTAAGTGTTTCGCCTGTTAAAGTAAATTGATAGTCATTAGTAGGGACATGGCATTGCCCATAGGTGTTAACTTAAGCTTTTCGTCTGCCAGTCCTCCCGCTCACCCGGCAGTCCGCCAGGGAATGAATTCCACGGGGCTTATAGCTAAAGTCCTCTCAAAGAGGACTGAAGAACTCATTAGTCCTATGCAAGAGGACTTTAGCTTTGAGGCAGGGGTTTCAACCCCTGTCGGACTATCGGTTTAACGTTAAGTTGACACGAAGAAGGGCATTGCCGTGTCCCTACTTGCAGATAGTTGAAACTCTTGTAAAATACTTCGGTTGAGTGGTGAAAAAATTGCAGCTTTGCTTCAGCAATTCTTCTAACCCTTCAACCTGCCTCAACCAGACAGTGCCGTTGCTTCCAGCTACAGAAATTTGCTTTCCCTCTCCACTCCAACTGACACTAACAACATTCTCCTCGAACTCAAATTGAGCAACCTGCCGCCCCGCTAAATTCCACAGCCGTACAGTCTTGTCAATTCCCACTGTAGCAAGCCGTTCTCCGTCGGGACTAAAACTAATTGATTTCGCATCAAAATGCAAGGTTTGAAATTCCTTAACTAATTCTTTTTCTGACAGATTCCACAGCCCAACTTTGCCATTCAATGTTACTGTAGCAAAGCGATACTGGTGTTGAGCCGGACTGAAACTCAGCCCAATTGCCTGAACAGGCAGTGTTTTTTTCAGCTTGCCCGACAAATTCCAAAGTCGCACTGTAGATTTGCCATCTAAAGTCGTTATAAAATCGCCGTTTGGGCTAAAATTTACGCTTCTCACTAAGCCGTTGTGACCTGGGAGTTTCAGGCTAGGCGATACTAATTGTGGCAGTTTAGACAAATCCCAAATTGCAGCATAGCTGTCTATCCCTGCCGCCGCTAATAACTTTCCTTCAGGGCTAAAAGTGATGCTGGTAACAGAGCCTTTAATTCCTGTCAAAGTAGAAATATTTTTACCTGATAAATTCCATATTTTAACTGTGCTGTCCCTTCCGGCAGTCGCTAAAAATTTACCATTCGGGCTAAAGTTTACCATATTAACTGACTGCTGCAAGGCTTTCCATTCAGCAATTTTTTGCCCGGAAAAGTTCCAAATCCGAACTCGATCGTCTATTCCTGCGGTTGCTAAAATCTGCCTGTTTGGGCTAAAAGTGACGCTGGTAACTGCACCTTTATGAGCTTGCCAATTTATCTTTGTTGGCGGAAGTGATGAGGCTTTTGTCTCCTGTGTTGCGCTAATTTTATCAAGAATTATTTGTAATGCTAATAGCGGTCTAGTTGCCGGGTATTGTTCTAGCTTGTGTTTATTTTGTACCAATGTTTTTAATTTTTTACCGGAGGCGATCGCCCTCAATAAAGCTTCTGATAAAGCTTCGCTGTTTTCTGTCTTTTGAGATACGGCCAACAGTAAAGCATCGCTGCCATTTTGTTCGATTTCAATACTTGCTTGTGCGAGTTTAAACCGCTGGTAAGCGAGAGTTGAAAAGCCGATCGCCGCCAGTAACGATGCTGCCAGTACCGCAGAACCGATGCCGATCCACTGTTTGGCTTTTTGTTTGGCAGAGTCAGCTTCAATCAACGCTTTTTCGGCATCACATACAGCTTTTTTGGTTTCTAGTGTAGCTAAATGCAGCAGTTGATTTTGGTCGCTCAAAATAACTTTCTGGCTGGCCGTCAAAAACTGAAAATCTTCGTTTCTCAAACTTTTTCCGGCCGCCCAAACTAATGCTGACTGCAAATCATCCCCTCGCAACAGTTGGGAATCATCTTCACAGCTAGAATTTAGCCAGACTTTGATTGCTTCCGAGTAAGGCGAGAGTTTTTGTAATTTTTCTTCAATTAGTCCTTTGTTAAATACAGCTTGATAAATAGGATTAGAAATTGTTAGTTTTTTCCCCCGCTTAACGATTAATCCGCTTAATCGCAACTCCATTTGTTCGGCACTACCATCGGGCACAGTTTCAGTTTGTTCTAAAATTTGCTGATATAATCCTAGTCTCCTGACAATCCGCTGGTTTTCTTTGAAAAGCCGATCGCGAATTGTGGACAAATGTTCTGGGACATCCTGAGACTCCCAATTCTCCACGATTTTCAAGCGCACTACCTTTTCAACCCACTCTTTAGAAGTGTTAATTTTATCTTTCTCCCCCCCTTGGTAAGGGGGGGCTGGGGGGGGTAAATTCGGCATTAATTGTGGGTTTTCCAACAATAGTTTGCACAGCTTTTGAGTCAAAAAAGGCTGCCCGCCCGTCCAATACAAAACCTCTCTCAAAACTTGATTAGGGCTGTCTGTAAGCTCTGCCAACCCCGCTGCTAGCGGTTGAGCTTCTGTTTCGTCAAAACCAGTTAATTCGATCGCCTTGCCAATATTAAAAGGGGTATTGCTGGTGGCATTTTGCTCGCGGCACAAATCCGTCGGCGATGCTACGCCTAAGAGGGCCCAAGTTAGGCGATCGAACTCTGAATTGTTGGCGCGCTTGTTGTAGCACGATCGAATTAAGGCTAAAAAATCGTCGGCGGGAAAATCTAGGGCGAGAATACTGTCGATTTCGTCAATAAAAATGACAATATTGCTGGAAATGTTGGGTAATAGTATGGTTTCGATGAATTCGCTCAATCTTTGAACGGGGGTTAAAAAATTGCGATCGCGCCACCAAGTCCGCACGTTGACAATATCGGACAGGTTAAAGTTATTTTCGAGAATGCGTAGCAAACCAGCATACCACTGTTCGGGAGTGACGCCGCGGTTGCCAATTTCCGAAATGTCGATCGCAGCACAAGCAATTCCTTCATTTCTCAGCCGCTGAATTGTCCGCACCTGCAAGCTAGATTTGCCCATTTGCCGGGAATTCAAAACATAACAAAATTCCCCGGCTTTTAATCCGTTATAAAGGTCGTCGTCGGCTTGCCGCTTCACATAATTGGGAGCGTTATTGGTGAGACTGCCGCCGACTTGATAGTAACTCGGTTTTGTGGTAACATTCATACAATAAAAAAGAAGATTCGGCGGTTGAAACCGCTCAAAAGTCAAACGCAGTCCCTCTCTAAGAGACTAAAGAATCGAGGAGTAATTATAATTTTGTATGATTAATTGTACCACAATTAATGAATATACTTAATTAAATCTCAGATACAAATGGCTAAAAAAGTGGCTATATGAGCATTTTTCATTCTACCTTCTACCTTCTATCTTCTACCTTCTACCTTTTTCCTGACATCCGTTACATCCGTTACACAATCCGTTGCCGAACTTCCTTCTTTTTACAGTATGAAAACTGATTGGACTGGATATAACGACGACAAAGACAAGTTAAGAGCTGAAATTTGGTCTTTGCTGAAGCAGCAAGCCGCATCTATTGGCGATCCGTTCGGTCATATTCCAAACTTTGTCGGTGCACAGGTGGCTGCCGAAAGATTGGCAAATTTACCAATATGGCAACAAGCAAAAACGATTAAGTGCAATCCCGATTCGGCGCAAATTCCAGTGCGGATGCGGGCTTTGCAAGATGGAAAACGGCTGTATATGGCAGTACCGCGCTTGACAGACGATCGCTGTTTTGTGGAGTTGACTGCTGAGGATTTGCAGCGGCAAAATATATCTATTGCCGAAAGTGCGATCGCCCGCAAAGCACTGACTTGCGGAAAATTGGTAAGTTTTGCAGAAATGGAGCCGATTGATTTAGTAATCGTCGGCTGTGTAGCCGCGGGTTCCAACGGTGGAAGAACCGGGAAAGGTGCAGGATTTGCCGATTTAGAATTGGCTATGTTGAAAGAATTCGGGTTAGTACAAATCGATACGCCAATTGTGACCACAGTGCATTCTTTGCAAGTAGTTGAAGATTTGCGTTTACCGATGCAAGCTCACGATTGGGCGCTGAATTGGATTGTTACTGCCCAGGAGGTAATTGAGACTAATACAAGTTATCCGCGTCCAATTGGGTTAAACTGGGATAGTATACGGCCGGAACAGTTAGAAAAAATTCCGATTTTGCGAAAGTTAAACGAACCGCGAAGGCGCGAAGGAAGCGAAGAAAGAAAGAAGAAGAAGAGGGTAATTTCATGATATATCATCTACTTTGTGGTGAACACGCGCCACATAATGAAAACAGTAACACCTAGATAACCAAACACAGTTATCCAATCCAGCCAATTATCGGAAGTTATCAAAAAAATATCGTTCATGGGCTGTTTTAATCTAAAAAGAGGTAGATTGTGATTTCTCGTTTGGTGGGGGCGGGTTTATGAGATTGTTCATTTTAGGCACTTATTGTCGGTGAACCCGCCCCTACCATATCTGGAATTATAGGATAGCAGAGCGATCGGACTTAGACGATCGCGCTCAAGTGCGATCGAAAATATTGTCGGTACAGTTCGCACCTGGGCACGCACTCGTTCCCCTGCAATCTCACCAACCCCAAACTGTCTAATTTAAACGCCTGCATCGCTTTTAATTGCACCGGAGAGTCCGCCGCCACAATCTCTCTCATCCCCTGCGCCAACTCTGGATATTCTTCTAAATTCCACAACTGCCGGCGCAAATGGTCGCTGTAAATTCCCGCATCTGCGATCGCATTTTCTTTTAATTCATCGAGTGTCAAACCCGATCGCGAAATGTGATATAATGCAACTCGCACTAAATACGGATGTCCGCCGACAATTGCCATCAATTTTTCAACTTCTGCCTCCGACCAATTCAAGTTGTGGCGCGCTGCTAAATCTTGTATTTGCTGAGAGTTGAATTCGGGCAAATCTACGGGAAGTCCGACGTTGAAAGGCGATTGATTGATGTTCATCGGGATGTAAACTTCCGTGGAGTGAACTACAATTAATCGCAGTTTTTTCCAGATGTCGCGCCGCTTCGATTCTTCGTGCCACGCCCGCAGCAGTCCTAAAAAGTCTTCGGCAATGTCGGGATATTGGAAAACGCGATCGATCTCGTCTAATCCTAAAATTAAAGGACTGTCGATTTGCGGTAAAATGTATTTTTCAAAGTAATCTTTGCAGTTAACTTTGCTGCCAAAAATCTCGTCCCAATAATCGTCTAATTGATTGGGTAAGTGCAACTCGCGGCCGACGTAAGCGCAAAACCACTTTAAGAATTTATCTAAGTTGGCAAATACGCCTTTATCTACTAACTGAAAAGTTAGTGGCACGGTGCAATAGCCTTGACGAGCTCCGTGATGCAAAATTCTTGCCATCAAGGAAGTTTTGCCCATTTGTCTCGGTGCTTTGATTCTAATTAAGGCGCTGGGCTGCACAATAGTTTGATAGCAGCGTTCTTCGATGGGCGGGCGTTCTACATAAAATTGAGAAGCGACATCGACTTGTCCTCCCGGTAATTCCGGTTCGGCGGCGGGTAGAGGTATTTCGTCGTTGCTAATTTCTAATAGCTGTTTTTGTGTTAAATCTTCCGTTTCCTCCGTGACGGGTGCGGGAGTTTCTGCTAGCAAGTTCAGAACTTCTTCGATAATAATTGGAGTGTCGGCGGTGGTTTTCCATTCCCTCTGTTTGATGCGGTACAGATAGCCACGCAAGTCGTGATTTAGAGGGGCGTTCAGGGGAAAACCGACGCGGATGGGGAGAATTATTGGTTTCTTGTCAGGGCGGGAGTCTTGTAGTTCTTTTGCTTGCTGAACTTGATATGTTAGCAGTTCGCTTTGATTGCCAGTTGGCGGCAACAGTAGCAGTAAATAATCGCATTCTTGGAGGAATAAATTAATGCGATCGAACCAATTATCTCCTAATCTAATATTATTTTCTGCTGTGAAAACTGTATGACCGATCGCGCTTAAGGCCGTTTCTAACTGTTTTCCTAACTCGCGATCGGGTTCGGCGCTGCGATAACTGACAAATACTTTAACAATTCTGCTGCTGGCTGTATCTTCCGCTGCCTGCGAATTGTCCAGCTCGTCTAAATTTGTCGGTTCCTCAAGTTTAGCCGATCGATGGTCGCTAGCAGCCAGAGTCATTTCAAAAGCCGCGAACAACTGTCGAATTTTACTCAAATCCGCACCTTCTCTACCCTGCTTAATTTTGCTGACTGTATCGGCACCGACGCCAGACTCGGCCTCGATTTCAGTCAGAGTACCTCTAATGTTATTTCGGTCAGACCATTCTTGGAGCGCCTCGTTAAGTTTCTTTAAGCCAGAGGCAGTGAGAATGCGACCGCGATCGCGTTTTGACTTGAGCACTTCGCTTGCACTGAAAGGGGAACGAATCTAGAAATTTTAACGCCTTAAGTCCCTATTTTAGGCGATTTTAAGGAAGATAATCAGCCAGCCGGAATTTAAGGGATTTTACTTGAAGAGGTTATTGGGGCGATCGACTCCTCAAACTCTGTCCTGATAACGGCTTCAACAGTTGAATATATTTGAGGAGAAAAAGTTTTTCTTAACTCCCCAATCTCCGCCGCTAATGACGATTTAACTTTTTAGAGTAGATACACGAAGCAAAAAAGGAGCACCCAAATGAACAAAATCTTACACAGACTGGCAATGGCCGCTTTGGGAACTGCCGCCATTTTCACAATTAATACACTTAATAATTTAACAGAAGCATCAGCCGCTGGTAAATTTGACGAACCAGAAATTTATCAAAACACAGTTTTTCCACTTGGGGTACCGGGTCAGTTCCATAAATAGGCAAATTCATTGATTGATTTAATTTAATTAAGGAGAAATTATGAAGTCTACACTCTGTTCGCCGCAACCTATAGCTACAAAATCTGACTCGGTTGATGCTGAGGCGATCGATGCCTGCACTGCACTTGCATGGGTGGAATTGGTAGCATTAGATGCCAGCGCTCTCACGGGGGATGATTGGCTGGCTTTGTGCGATGATATAGATAGCGGGGAAATCTACCGCTGCTGGTTTTTGTGGCGCGATCGCGAAGTTAGCGGTAATTGGGAAGCTTACGATCCTGTGAGCGATCGCCGATTTGTTGCTAAAGGAAAAGTGTTTCTCAAAGCCGCGATTGACTCGCTCGAAGATGCTAGAAATCGAGAAGTCGCCTAACTTGAATTCATCTCAGGTGAATAAAATTTGTCCCTACAAAACAAGAACTCTGCCAAGAGAATCCGCCAGTGTACAAAGTTTTGTCTGCCTGCGCGAGAGTGGAAGAAAAAGGGATAAGAGAACCGGATTTGATAGGAGTCCCGGAAACGGAATACTCTCAAAGAAAATAAAAAATTTACGGCTGCGGGCAAGAGTTGACTGTATGATGCTAGGTGCTTCGTCTCGAAAGCGGTTGATAACGTTTTTCCAGCCGCTTTCTCGCAGCAGCCGTTAAACTCTTTCTCTTCAAACATGACTCTAAAACTGCGATGGCTGTTGCCGGCCGCCCTTAGTCTTTTCTCGATCGCCCTGCCCGCAAAAGCTGATACACTAACATCTTGGCACTTCGATCCCAGGGGAAATCAGCTCAATTTAACCACAGATTCAGGAGTTCAGCCGGAAGTTAAACTAATTGCTAATCCCACCCGCTTAGTAATTGACTTACCGGGAATAGTCTTGGAATATCCCGAAACTCCTCAAAGCTACAACTCAGCTATTCAACAAATTAGAGTCGGGCAGTTTGACACCGGAACTACCAGGTTAGTGATACAATTAACTCCCGGTTATAAGTTAGACCCGCAAAAAGTCCGAGTCATTAGAGAATCTGCCACGCGCTGGTCATTTCAGTTGCCAAATCCAGAGCAAATAGCCGGCAACGAGTCTTTTATCCCAACAGCTATTACCCGCATAGAACAAGCAGCACGTCAAGTTACGCCCGCTGTTTCGCCGGGAAATCAGAGAAACTATTCGGTTGATTTGGGGCTGTCAACAGGCTCGGAAATGACAGCCATCAAGCCTCAAATCGAAAGTGCGATCGAACAGTATAGATCCCTCAGCGCCGGAATGTTTTTTCTGGATTTAGATACAGGCAACTATTTGGATATCAAAGGCGATCGAGTATTTCCGGCCGCGAGTACCATCAAATTACCAATTCTGATTGCTTTTTATCAAGATGTAGACGCGGGCAAAGTTAGGCTAGACGAAACATTAGTTATGAAGTCCGACTTAGTGGCCAGCGGTTCTGGAACTATGCAAGACAGACCAAATGGCACTCGGTTTAGCATCAGAGAAACCGTAGATAAAATGATTACCATCAGCGACAATACAGCCACCAACATGATTATTGAACGTTTGGGGGGAATCGCTAAACTCAACGAGCGTTTTCGCAGTTGGGGATTAACTGATACCAGAATTCGCAATTGGCTCGGCGATTTTCAAGGAACAAATACCACAAGTTCTGTGGATATGGTAAAGTTGCTGGCGATGCTGTCTGGCGATAAATTAGTGTCTGAATCGAGTCGGGAACAAGCTTTACAATTACTGCGGCACACAACAACTAGAACGCTTTTGCCTTCCGGTTTGGGGCCGGGAGCCGTGATTGCGGACAAAACCGGAGATATCGGCTTTGTGGTGGGCGATGCAGGAATTATTGATATGCCCAACGGCAAGCGTTATTTAGCGGCAATCTTTGTTAAACGTCCTTACAATGACCCGATTGTGAGAGATTTTGTCCGTCGAATTTCGCGGATTGTTTACAATTATTTAGACCAACCTGCGGCGAGAGCATCGAATTAAATCATTTCCTCTTCCTCTCATTCGCAGGCTCTGCCTGGGAATGAATGCCAGGAGGCTCTGCCTCCGGTAAAGTGAGATTCTTTTGTATGTGATGTCATTACTTGCTAGCAACAGCCATCAAATACTTCGCGTGAATTTCGACCTCTGTCACCAAAAATTCACTAAAGCTTTCATGGCTTTTAATGAAAGAAATTTGGTTAGTCCCTTCGCAGTATGAGTAAGTCGGGGGATCTGCGCCTTCTGATACTCTAAAAAAGCTGAATTGATAGCCCTGGTGCATCAAGAAAATAAAGGCATCCTCTGGTAGGGATTCAGCAAAATTATTTTCCTGTAATAACTCGACAGCCCACTCCTGAAGTTGAGGTATATGATTCAAAAAACAGTCCGACCCCCGCAAGAATTGACCAGCACTACGCCCCATAGATAACAGAAATTCTTGATAGGCGCGGGGCAGAGAAATCCCCAACTGTTGCTCGATGGCCATTACCTCATCGCGGGTACAGCCTACAAGTTCATCTTGCCTTATGAGTTTTAGTTCTATCAGTTGGTTTTTGACTCGATCTAAGTACATAGCTACTACATCCTTTAAGTAATGCCTCCGGGGTGATCGTGGGGGGATGGCCCCGGAGTGTGTCGGCGGTGGAAGCAATTCTTGGGAGGATTGCCCTTACAGATTTCCGAACCCAATTTAGCAACGCCACCCTTGAGATATCCCCACTTTAAAAATCTGGCTGTGCGTAGGTTTTGCTGAGTTTAAATTGTATGGTTTACCGTCAGTCTGATGTTGGGAAACCGCCTGCGAAATTGCTCGATCACGTAACAACAGGAATCGCAGGGTTCTCTTTCCGTCCATAGATTTATGTTACCTTGAACCTCTGGTGTTTGAAAATATCTCAATGCCACTTCCTCAAGAATTTTGTATTCGCTGTCATAGGCCCGTGAATGTCCGGGTGGGACTTCAAAAGTCTTAAATAATAGCTTGTCTGGTAAACCAACAGTGCCGGGACGAGTCGAGCGACCGCTGACGGCTATCAATTCGCCACTATCATTCCCAATCTGAAAGTCTGCAACAGCAATGTTTTTGTAGGCTGACACTCCTCGCTCTTCCCGAATTATATCGATACGAGTTATCCGTTCTGGCATATTTTTTATAAAAAAATAAATATATATATGGGGTAAAACTTTTCATTAGCCCCATTCCATTGTAGCAAAGTCATCTGGGAAAACAACTTAAACTAGCAGAATACTTCACCCTAAAAATTATGGTATCATCTCGTTCCTAGGCTCGGCCTACAGTACACTGAGACTAGAAACAGCAAGGCAGAGCCTGTATATATGCGTTACCAGGCTCTGCCTTAAAAGATTAACCCCCTCAGCTCTCGCATTGGTTCAATCGCCATGACAAATTACACTATTGAATGACGAATGACTGCGGACTAATGACTATTCTTTGCGCTCGATGGCTACAGTCAAATGAGCCACAACTGCTCCCACTGTAGCAAGTACAGCAGCGATTGGAAAGACTACTGAGCCTGCCACGCCGCCCACCAATCCAGCCATCAGCGGAATGTCTGCCAAAGTCCGCCCTTGCGAGTTTTTGATGACGAGGCGGCGGAGTTTTCCTTGCTGAATTAGTTCTTTGACTTTACCAATTAGGCTGTCGCCGCTAATCTTAAATTCTTCCACTCTGACTTTTTCTTCGGTTGCAAATTCTGAGGCGTATAAAGGAGTTTCAACTGTTGGGTTGGCTGAATTTCCTGCCGCTGCTGTTTCGTCTTGTAGAATTGTTACTTGTTGTTCTATTTGTGAGTTCATTTTGTGTAAGGGCGGGTGAAAACCAGCCGTTTAATTTCTATACTCTTATCTTCGGCGATCGCACTTGGGAATGACAGGCAAGGAAACCCTACAATCTGCATTCGTACTTTCCACCCCCGTCTTTTTACTCAAAACATTATTTTTTTGGCGTTATATCAGGGCAGGTTTATCTCTTCCTAAAGGTAGAGAAGATATTGTTGAAACAACCCGTCTCTAGATACAAGTAAGGTGCGTACTGCCAGCCATGTCAAGGTGGCTGCTGTCTGTTGAATCCTTAAGTTGGACACCAAGCGAACTAAAGTCAGGGAAAATTATTAAAATTAAAACTTTATATTTCTACAATGACTTGAAAAGTGATTGCTATCTAGGCACAATCAAGCTATGGCTTGCAATGCCAGTTCTCAAAAGCACCCCAGAGATAGCGATCGCACTGGCGAAGTACAATAAAATCAGATCGTGCTCAAGCGGGTTGTCACACAGCAGAAAACTAAACATAGGTTGCTAAAGTTCTGACGTGAGCAGTAGCGGCTGCAACTGTAACTGGTAATCTGTAGCCACCTCCGTGAGTAGAGAGAACTGGACATCCACATCTCTTAGCAAAATCTAATACAATTTCCGTTAGTTTACAGAAATCAGCATTTGTCCAATCTGTGATGCCCTTTCCACAATCATCTCTGTGTGAATCGTAACCAGAAAAAATAGCAACTAAGTCAGGTTGCCAGGGAAGGTTTTCTAGAGCTTCCTCAAAAGTGCTGATACTCTGATGCCCGCAGTAGAATCTGCCAGTTATACCCTCTGACTCCAAAACTTTAACAGGAAAAGATTCACTAACGATCGGAATGTTACAGTGTCCCACAGCTTCGGCAACAGTTGTTGTTCCAACCTTCAAATCTGATGCTTTAGCCATGTAGAGATCGACGCCACTATGAATGCTAATACAATAGATGCTGCAATCGTTGATAAAGATTGACTGAGTTCCATCGCCATGATGAATATCCCAGTCAACAATCAATACTTTTTCAAATCCTTGGGCTTGAGCATATCGAGCAGCAGCAGCAAGAGGATTTAAGAGACAGTAACCGTGTCCCCAATTAATATGAGCGTGATGCCCAACCATACTGAAGCAGTAAGCGCGTTCTAGGTTTCCCTGTTTCATTTGGTCGATCGCTTCCATCATTCCTCCCAAACCGTAGAGATAACCGGGCAAACAATACTCCAAGCCTTGACATTCAATACTCAATTGTGGTAAGGATATGCTGATTTCATCCAGAGGTCGATCGAGGGCTTGCAATATAATCTTTTGAAGATATTCGCGACTGTGAACCCTAAGATAATCACTTATCCTAGCCTTTCTTAAGGGTAATGCAGGATAGTTTTTCAGAGATTTTTTAAGAGTCTGTCTAACTTGGTTGTAGTAAGTAAAAGAATAGCCCGTAAAAGAAATTTCTTGAATGAGTTTGGAAGTACAAAATGTTTGGGGGTGCAGATAGGTGGCAAATCGCATGGCTTTATTTCATCCGTAACGAGCAAATACACTGCTTCCAAGGAATTCCAGCATCATATCAAATCCGGGTTAGCTACCCCCTCGCTTGTGGGGAGAACAAAACTCACTTCTTGCGATCGCCAGAGAATCTGCCAGATTGCTATTTTTACCTCAACAGGATTGTCATATTCCCCCAGATGGGTAGCAAGCCAAAACTTCCTGCTCATAAAATATGAAAAAAAATCATAATTTCAGTTAATTAGTGAAAACAAAGCTCGCAATTATGAAGTTACCAGCAATTGTTTTACGGTAAAATATGCGACGATCGCTACTCGGATGGTGGAGGATCGATGTCGCTGTCGGCATGAAAGTCGTCACGAAGGATCGAACCAAAGAGGGAGAGTTCGATGATTTGCCACTGTTGGCAGAATTTGGTGATTTGGTCAATTGGTAGGGCGATCGGGGTTTTCATTCAGCCTCCTCGTCATCTATGCAGATTCTAAGTGAACAACTAGAATCTCTTCCTGGTTTCTGATAAATTAATAACTCCATTGATTGAGAACCACAAACTGATTATTGAGGTCATATTCTGCCCTCTCTAAATTATCAATTGCCTTCACAATCGCCTGATAACTCATATTTTTAGAAGCCTCAGAATCTTGATAAACTGCCAAAATTCCTGAATGTTCTGGGTTCGCTTGATGCAATTGCTGAAAGTCATCACAATTGCGTGTAAGCAGCACTCTCTCATTTTCTCTGGCAGCGTCTAGCACGACTGAATCTGGATGATTCATTAAATCCAATGTATTGACTGTGGCTACATCGTGACCGGCTGCCTGAAGAAGATTGACTAAATACTTTGCTTGAGAATCTTCATCAAGCAGCATTCGTAGGCTCAACTTGGACTCCTTTTACTTCCAATCGATAGCGTTCCTCGTCTGCTTCTAATTTTAAAAGTTCTTGATTATTCTCACAGTAATCAATCACCTCATAGATAGCAGAAAGTGGTAAATCCCAATTTTCGGCAGCTTGTTCCGGTGACATCCCATTAGCAGTCATATCTCGCCAAATAGTCGATGCTAGTAATTTACGTCCCTTAATGTAAAGTTGTTTGCGCCAAGCATGAGGACGTGAAACTAAATATTGCCAATTCTCGATTTCTGGTGTACTTTGCAGGGATTGAACGATCGCACCTAGCAGGGCCAGGCGATCGCTGACTGAGAGTTGGCTGGCTTTTTCTTTAAGCTCTTGCAAGGACATATAAAAATACTCCAACAAAGGTTTGCCTCTGAATTGTAGTACCTTGGAGAAGAACTTCATAAATCAGAGCGAAGAGTTCTCCAGGTTGTGTAATCAGTTTTAGGGCTTGATTGATTTTGCTTAACTCGCTTTAACAATCCAGCAATTGCCAAAAGTTCTTGAGTTGCAGCTTCACTTTCTGCATTGGCTAAGTAAGCCGCAAAATCAGCAAGCACCTGTAATCGTTCTGGTGATAATTGCTGGAGTAAGTCGTGAAGCTGGCGGTGTAACTCTGCGGGTGATATCAAATCTGCTGAGGAGCGAGCGAGCGTTCATTTGGGAATTATCCGTGCTTTTTTCCTGATTTTACCGCATATTTTTTTTGTTTGTCAATCTCCAACTATAGCGCGAGGTAGGCAAACTTTACTCCTCAAATTCGACGGCTAGATTCTGTATTTCTTCTTCTGAATGTAATCATCAATATTATTCAGCATATGAGTTAAATATTTTACCAATTTATCTCGATCGTCAACTACCTTCCTCCAAAGTATTTGACTCGAAGCATCACAAAACGAAACATTTCCATGTGCCAAATCGCATCGTATCTTAACCACAAAATTCAGAATCTCATCGATTTCTTTACTCGCAACTCCTAAATTTCCAAAGAAACCATACATATCGATGAGTTCTTTGATAGTTTTAGCATCCAAATTTCCCGATATGGGAATATTAGATGGATCTAACGAAACTATCTCATCATCTAAAACCGATGTAATTAATTCCTGAAGATTGTCTGCGACAGTATCTTTTTTGACATATAAATCTCTGAAGCTTTTACTTAAATCGTTCAGCAACCACAATCTCTTGATTTTTGGACTTAAATCTTTATAAGTTAATTGCTCGATTAAAATAATATCATGAATTGCAGTTATACCATTTCTAAGAGAAGATTCGACAAGATTGTATAATAGCAGATAACAATGAGACTTCAAGATTTTTTGAATCTGGCTATCAACAATATATTCACCTGATGGGAAGACGATCGATTTAGCAGACAATGTACCAATTTGTTCAATTTTATCTACTAATTCAAAATATTTCTGAATTTCTGCCACTCGCCTGTCAAAGTCTCTGATAAACTCTTTCATAAGCTGTGACTTAAAAGCTTGTCCTTATCATAATATCTCTTAAATCAACTTACAAAAACTATCTGCAAAAAAATCAATATATTCTCACAAGTTCATGCGACAGAACACATCATTCCTTACTTTTTCATCAGTTTTGTCTGAGAGAACTATCATTCTGATCGGAGTGTTTTTAAACTTTCTTTGGCGTGAGGGTGCGAGATCCTTAAAATAGGAACCGTTGAGAGAATCTAATGTTTTGAGATTACTCAATTGCAACTGATTTGTAAGGAAAGCTGCAACAGTCCTCACCCTCTGAGAGCCATCAACAATTTCTAGTCTTCCAGTTTCTTTTATTTCTGCGACAATAATGACAGCAATAGGCAGACCAAGAATAATGGATTCAATGAATCGACATTGACGATTAATATCCCATACCAATTCTCTTTGATATTCAGGGATATAAATCTCACTGAACTCATCGTCATCTTTTTCCAGGTATTTATTGACTATGAATTCGATCGTGACTTCTCTGGTGTCGTAGTCAATTTCTTGCCTTCTTTCGTCAATTTGCTCTTCGGCGATACTGATGATGTCTTGCCTAATTGCTTGAGACATAAGAACCTGCGTCTATATAACTTTGCTTAAGTAACTGTAGCTATAATCAAAGTATAGCAGGACTTAGCCTCATCAACCGGGTTTCTCTGAAAAATCTCGATCGCTAAATGTCTGCGAATAAACCTAGTTTATGACCTCGACGTGCGTAAGTGATGCAGCCAGACTCGATCGAACTTGCGTTAAACTTGCGTCAGGTAAATGACTTTCTATACAGATGACTATTTTTACTCTGCGAGCGATCAAAAAAGACTTCGGCATCAAGGAACTCTTGACAGATGCCAGTTTCAGCCTCGATGAAGAGGATAAAGTCGGACTCATCGGCACCAACCGTTCCGGGAAATCAACCCTGCTGAAAATGATTGCCGGTATGGAGTCGATCGACTAGCCGCGATCGCTGGGTCAATCCAGAGTCTACAATTGTCTATCTCCCCCAACAGCCGGATTTAGATGAAAGTCACCAATATCATTCTCAAAACCATTTTTTGACTCAATTAGAACATCCACTTTACGAACCGCCAGTCTGATTAAGCCTATTACCGCAGTTACGCTAGGATTGTTTGTCGTTGTGCTTTTGTACAGTACGCAGGATAACGGCATAGTCGATCGGCAATGGCTACGCTGTAACAGAATTAGGTATGTCTACCCGAGATCGGACGATACCCGTGGTGGCGATCGTAAGCCGCTTTTCTACCAGCTATTTTATGCTGAATGCTCCTGAGAGAAAACTCTGCGATGCGGCTAACCTGCGTTCTTTTGCTCCAGCGCTTGTACCCATCGGCTACAGGGCCTGCAAGGAATTCATACCATCGCTGAATCATTTTTTCTGTTGTGAAATCTTCAGCGCGCTTGTGCCCGTTGGCTACCATTTTTTCATAGAGTTCAGGCTGTGACTTAAGTAATTTAACTGCCTCCAATACTGCTTGAGGTGTTGTCACTTCGATATAATCTAGGTCTGACTGTCTCTGTTCGCCGAAGGCTGGCTCAGGCCCGAGTAAAGCTGGTACTCCCGCTATCCAAGCATTGACCAGTTTACTAGCTGGTTTGAGTAAGGCATCTTTTTCTGTGAGATCGCGCACAGCTAAAACTAAATCATCGGTGCTGTAATCATGCCACATTACAGGTTGATTTTCAAGTTTGCCATTAATTCTGAGTGTGACACCAAGTTTTTCTAGTTCTCGCTTAAATTCAGGAGAACGAAACGATTCATACAAATTTATTTCGTCACCTTTGAAAACAATATTTTCAATTGTACTGCCTCGTTCCTTAAGCCTCGGTATAAGACCAGGTTGGGGCCAGTGAGGGATGAATATATCGGTTTCTGAATCGAGACAGACTTTATTTTGCACAACCGTGATATCGCAAAGAGGAGGTTGAAAACCATCACTACGACAACCTACAACAAAGGAGTTAAAAGTCCGATCCTTAATTCCCAAATCCATGGAACTAACAACACAAATCTCTCCCGGAGTAAATTGGTCGGAAATTGATACATTGAGATGTTTTTGCTTCAGATACAAATAGGTAAGGATAATCCAACATTCTTCGTAACTTTTAATGCGACCATGTAAGGAGTTGGGTTCGGGTATTGATGTTTCCGAGGGTTGAAATAGCTCAGGCCAACGTTCTGGATACCGAACCACAAATGTCACAGGGTATGGAAGAGAGAGAACATTTATCGGCACAGCTTTTTTCTCCGGATTATCCTAATAGTTTTGAATTAGACGCCTTGTCTTCAAACCACTCTACCTAAAAATAAATGATACCGCAACTGCGGTCAGCTCAACTAAATATAATTTACCGGTTAGGGCAACTGGGGAGAGGATTGGACGCGCCCGTCGCTCGCACGCTGAAAGATGCTTTTTAAAGGCGCGAGACAGGATAACATTTTTGGGCAAAAATGTAAGACTAAAATCTTTTGTGGGCCGAGTCCCGCTGGCGATTGCTCTTTCAAAGGAGGCGTGTCTCGTTTTCTAGATCGCCCGGTTAGTGGCGCATTCCGGCTCAAGCACAGGCTAGGCCCGACAACAAAGAGCTGTATTGAGTAGCTTACGGCGAACCGATAAAAAGTCTGTAGCCTGTGGTACAAAGTTTGTTTGGGATTCCTTAAATAATCTTGTTTGTGCCGGAGTGGGAAGGTCAGCGCTAAACTAAGTCAGGTAAATGACTTTCTATACTGATGACTATTTTTACTCTTCGATCGATCAAAAAAGACTTCGGCATCAAGGAACTCTTGACAGATGCCAGTTTCAGCCTCGATGAAGGCGATAAAGTCGGACTCATCGGCACAAACGGTTCCGGGAAATCAACCCTGCTGAAAATGATTGCGGGTATGGAGTCGATCGACTCTGGCGATCGCTGGGTCAATCCAGGCTCTAAAATTGTTTATCTCCCCCAACAGCCGGATTTAGACGAAAATCACACTGTCTTAGAGCAAGTATTTGCCGACAGCGGCGAACAAATGGCTTTAGTGCGAGAATACGAGGAAATTTCCGCTCAATTGTCCCACGGCAAAGGCGATACAGACAAGTTGATGGCGCGTCTGTCTGCAGTGTCTGAACGCATTGATGAGGTGGATGCGTGGGATTTGGAAACCAAGGCGAAATTGATTTTAACCAAGTTGGGGATTGAGGATTTTGATGCGAAAATTGCCGATTTGTCCGGCGGCTACCGCAAGCGAATTGCCTTAGCAACGGCTTTGTTGTCCGAGCCCGATGTGTTGCTGATGGATGAACCGACAAACCACTTGGATGCGCTGTCTGTGGAGTGGTTGCAGAATTATTTGAACGGCTATCGCGGTGCTTTGCTGCTGATTACGCACGATCGCTATTTTCTCGATCGCGTTACTAATCGGATTCTGGAGATCGATCGCGGCGACCTTTACAATTATGCTGGCAATTACGCTTATTACTTGGAAAAAAAAGCCCTAGCTGAAGAATCCGCCGCCAGCAGTGTTCGCAAACACGCGGGTGTATTGCGGCGCGAATTGGAATGGCTCAAACGCGGGCCGAAGGCGCGCAGTACCAAGCAAAAAGCTCGGATCGATCGCATTAAAGATATGCGAGCCCAGGAGTTCAAAACAGCCAACGGCAAAGTCGAAATTGCCACAGCGGGCCGCCGGATTGGTAAGAAGGTGATTGAGTTGCTGAATATCTGTAAAGCTTACGGCGATCGCACTTTAATTAAAGATTTTACCTACAATTTCACTCCCGAAGACCGGATTGGAATTATTGGCTGCAACGGTGCGGGAAAATCGACGCTGATGGATATCATCACCGGACGCATTCAGCCGGATTCGGGTACAGTCGAAATAGGCACAACCATTCATATCGGTTATTTTGACCAGCATTCAGAGGATTTGACGCCGAACGAAGACCAGCGAGTTATTGAATACTTGAAAAGTGTGGCAGAGTTGGTGCAAACGGCGGACGGGGAAATCATTACCGCTTCTCAAATGTTGGAAAAGTTTCTGTTTCCACCGAACCAACAGTATTCACCAATTAGCAAACTTTCTGGCGGGGAAAAGCGCCGGTTATTTCTGTTGAAAGTGCTGATGAGTGCGCCGAACGTGCTGATTTTGGACGAACCGACAAACGACTTAGACGTGCAGACTCTGGCGGTTTTGGAGGATTATCTCGAAGATTTTAACGGCTGCGTGATTGTGGTGTCCCACGATCGCTATTTTCTCGATCGCACGATCGACATGGTTTTCGCCTTGGAGCCTGGGGGGAATTTGCGCTTGTATCCCGGCAATTATTCAGTGTATTTAGACTACAAGAAAGCCGAAGAAGCCAAGGAAATCAAAGGGCAAAAAGAAAAAGAAAAACTTACACGCACCGCTGAATCTAATAATTCAAAATCCACAAATCCCACTCAAAAATCTACCAAAGTTTCCTTTAATGAGAAGCGGGAATACGAACAATTAGAAAGTCAAATTCCGCAGATGGAAGCTGAGAAACAAGAGATTGAAAAGAGGTTGTCTAACAATGCTCCCAGCGGGTTTGCCGAGGTGAAGAAGTTATCGGATCGTTTGGCTCAGTTGACGCAGCAGATCGATCGGGCGACTGAGCGCTGGTTGGAATTGGCCGAACGGGTGGGTTAATTTGGGGTTGCTGAAATTGGAAATATTTTAAGAGATGTTTTCGATGGCTTCACAAATTTAATGAGAAACGATAAATAGCTTGGGCAGTATATCGCTCTGAAAAGAAGATACACAGCACCCCAGGGCTGTTGACAAAAAATTGTGTGGGTGATATTATACAAAACTTACCCAAAAACCGGGTTTTGTAACAAAAAAACTGCATTTGAGCTTTTAACTAGGAGTAAAAAACCCGGTTTATTTGATATTTCTGCGTCAGTCCTAGTATAAATAATCAATGCAGTAGTCTTACAAAAATTACCGCTAACAATCAACAACCCAATCCAGCATCAGGAATTTTCGTCAGTAATTTTGAGCAGAGTACATCTAACTTAAACCATCTTGGATGCAGAAATCCCATTAATTCCGGTAATTGCTTGATTGCAGTTCAATCGCCATAGCTAACAATTCGGTTTCTCAGCCGATTCTGCTCAGCGACAGTAAAAAAAATCATCTTAGTCCGAGGAATACCATCAGATGAACAACAATCGACTGAAAGCTCACACAATCTCAGCTCTGGTGAGCTTAGCATTAACTGCTGCCCTTTTTACCTATTCCCCAGTCGCCGCTCAAAATACTCCCACCAATTCCCCCGCACCCGCACCAAGGTCAACCACCGCAGCCACAGCCCCGACAACACCGCCTCTAGAAACTCCCAAAGCTGGTCTCAAAAGTCCTCCCAACGCTGACAAGCCAACAGAAGTGGCTATCGGCTTCTACTTGACCAACATCGGTCGCATTAATCAATCAGATGAAACTTTTGATGTCAGCGGTTATTTGTCGGCAACTTGGCAAGACCGGCGCCTAGCATTTGACCCCAATGCAGTTGGCGACACAGAAATTCGCTACACTCCCGAAAAAATATGGGAACCAGTTTTAACAATTGTCAACTCTCCATCAGCGGCGAAAAAAGGCGCGGTGGAATTAACCGCGCAGCCCGACGGCACCGTCACTTATTTAGAACTCGTTAACGCCACGGTATCGTCTGACTTAAATTTGAGAAAGTTTCCCTTTGATACGCAAACAGCTAAGGTTGTTTGGGAATCATTGTCTTTTGATGACCGGAAAACGAGACGCAAGCCCCTGGCTTTAGACACGGGGAAAAGTCGGCAGCGGTTTCAACCGCCTTCATTTTTGAGTTAGCCGGAATCTTAAAATATGTACATTTTTCAATGGTTGTTTTACTGCTAAAATAGTTACATGAAACAACGATATCAATACCGCATATATCCAACTTCTCAGCAAGTTCGTAGCCTTGCTAAATTGTTTGGTTGCTGTCGGGTTGTATGGAACGATTCACTAGCATTCTGTAACTCATCAGACAAGCTACCCAGTAATGGGGATTTGCAAAAGACCTTCATTACTCAAGCCAAAAAACTAGAAGAGCGAGAATGGCTAGCGGAAGTCTCAAACATTCCACTACAACAATCGATTTCTGATTTAGGAGTAGCTTGGAAAAACTACTTTGATTCACTTAAAGGCAAAAGAAAAGGTCTGAAAGTACACCGCCCAAAATTCAAGAAGCGTAACGGCAAACAGTCTGCCCGGTTCAGGATAGGGGGTTTTTCTATCAAACACGGGAAAGTCTACCTTGCTAGGATTGGGCGAATCAAGGTTGTCTGGTCAAGGGATCTACCATCTGCGCCAAGCTCAGTCACAATAATCAAAGATGCTGCGAATCGATATTTTGCTAGCTTTGTGATTGAAGTTAATCCGGTAGTCTTGCCCGACAACGGGCAATCTGTTGGCATAGATTTAGGTATTACCGACTTCGCTACCTTGAGTACCGACGAAAAAGTAAAATCTCCTAAGCCACTCAAGAAGCATCTGAGGAAACTTCGCTCATCACAACGCAAACTATCTAGAAAACAGAAGGGAAGTAAGCGAAGAGAACTGGCGCGTCGGAAGGTGGCACGAATTCATGCCAAAATCTCCGATACCCGAAAAGATTTTTTACACAAGTTGAGTACCAGAATTATTCGTGAAAACCAAACGATAGTTTTGGAAGACCTTAACGTCTCCGGTATGATGAAAAACCGCAAATTATCTCGTGCTATTTCTGATTTGGGTTGGCGAAGTTTTCGGACAATGCTGGAAGCTAAATCGTCCATATACGGAAGAGATTTCCGGGTAATCAGTCGCTGGGAGCCAACCAGCCAAAGATGTTCTTGTTGCGGACAAATTGGCGGTAAAAAAGAACTCTCGGTTCGCGAATGGACTTGCTTATTTTGTGGAGCTGTTCACGACCGAGATAAAAATGCCGCAATTAATATAAAAGTCGCGGGTGGATTGCCTGAGACTAAAAACGGACGTGGAGGACGGAGTAAGACCGCATCTAATGCGGCATCTTCCAGCGAAGCGTCAACCCACCAATTCCCTAAACAACTTTCTTTGTTTGGGTAGATTGGAATCCCCCTGATTCATCAGTGGGGAGGATGTCAACGACGTGTAGTTTTCCAAAAAGATCCCAAGATGACTGGATACAGCAAGGATTCTTTCGTTTCTTTATCCGAATGGCAAATTCTTGACGGGAAAAGTACAGTCACTTCCAACAATTTTGAACTAGAAAATAAAACCTATTCGCGATACACTTTTGAACTTAACCTCAAGCGGAATTACCAGTTTTACCTATTTAAAGTCTTTAGTCCCCTGCTGCTAATTACGCTGCTTTCTTGGGCGACTTTTTGGATAGATGCAAACACGGCTTTTACCACTCAGATGAGTGTAGGCATGACCAGCACCCTCACGGCAATAACTTTTAACTTCACTGTTGCTAATGCTTTGCCGAGATTATCTTACATGACTCTGCTGGACGCATACATATTTATTTGTTATATCTTTTTCTTTTTGTCGATTCAGGCTAATGTCACCGTACATTTCTTGCTAAAAAACCACAAAAAACCCGATTTCACCGCTGGGATGATGCAAATGTTTCGCTGGATTTTCCCCTTAGCTTTTATCCTCTGTCAAGGGGTAGTAATGACAATATTTTGGCTGTCATGAAGTTGAAATTGGGAGTTGGGATTAAAATTATTGTCCTAAATCCAATTTTAAGCAAACGGACAAAGAAACTTAAGACGAGTAAAAGTCTGAAATCCTTGTTAAAGCTGCAATGCGATCGGAAACAGCGGCAAAAAACCCGCTTTTTTTGCGAGATCCTCAAGTAAAGCTGTGTGTCCAAAACTGCGAAGCCCCGGAGGGTGGGGTTGACAAAAGCACTAGAATATGCAGTAAAAGTCAGGGTAAGCAAATAAGACTGGCAGCAGAAAACAGGGACGAAAAAGCCCAAAACAGGTAAAACAAAAGTCGATCGGGCAAAGTAAGTTGGCCGAGGACTAAAAATATGGTGATGGGTGAGATACAATTGACCTGTTCTTAACCAAGAATTGGTCAACATCACAAGTATCCTGTAGAAGTCTGAAGTTGAGAATCTCAGGGTTGTCGAGGAGCGGGAGCAAACAGAAAACTATGCCTCAAAAAGTAATCGCCAAACAGATGTCTTTGGAATCAGCGTCAGATCCGATCGCCGTGATGGCGACGGTGGAAACAGTGCCAGCCGAAGCAGTGGCAGTAGAGTCCTACGCCGATAGGTTGATGGACGAACTGTTTGAAGGAGTCGATCAAGCATTCGACGGTAGCGGCGGACTGCCATCCGAGCCCGTGCAGCCAGAATTCGTGGCGCTCAAGTCGATCTCGGTACCTCAAATAGTTTTGTCGCAGTTGGCACCCCCCCAGCCGCAGGGGGGGGAAAAAGACGTAGAAGCGATCGCCCGCCAAGTCGCCCTAGAAACAGCCCAAAAACAGCAGTCCAAACAATCATTCGACAGAATGCTGCTGGGAGCAGCATGTGGGTCGCTGCTGCTAGTCATGGGGTTATGGCTCGCAAGCAGATCGGGACTCGTGCGCTTGCCCGCCGCCCCCGCACCAGAGACACCCGCAGCAAGTGGCAAAACAGCACCTGACACCCCGTTTGTCGAATACGTGCAGCGCTCGCTAGAAGCGATCGAACAAAAAAAAGCACCCCAAGCTAACCCGCAACTTGCAGGAGTTCCCGCAGCCCCCACCCCAGGGACTCTGCCGAGCATTCCCATTTCCGGCGCGCCGCCGGCAACAGCAGGTCTTTCGACCGCAGTCAACCGCATCGCTGATGCCCTAGAACAAGCCGGCGCGCAGCCGGGAGCACCTGCACCCCAAATCGTAGTCATCCCTCCCCCCGCTCAGGTGACTGTGGCTCCGGCTGCTCCGGTAGCTGCGGCTCCGGCTGCTCCGGCTGCTCCGGCTGCTCCTCAAACCAGCGCAGTTTCCCCCTCGCCTGCTGCTCCAGCCTCCGGTCGTGCGATCGCCGCTGCGGGTACTCGCTCTCCCCTCCCCACTTCCCCTTCCCCCTCGGAGTCTCCCCAGCCAAAGATTTTGGCTCGCGAAACCGAACCGGCACCAGCGCCTGCTGCCCAGCAATCTGCGCCCGCGCCCGAGCAATCCGCACCGGCCGTCAGCAGCGCCCCGACTTCCGCGCACACGTTGGTAGGGATTTTGGAGTTGGGCGATCGATCGGCTGCTTTGTTTGAAGTAGACGGCGTAGCCCGCAGAATTTATGTCGGCGAAAGCATCGGCGCTAGCGGTTGGACGCTGGCAGAAATCAAAAATCAAGAAGCAGTTATCCGCAAGGGAGGAGATGTGCGCTCGGTTTTTGTCGGCCAAAAGTTCTAATCAGTCATCAGTTATGAGTCATTAGTCATCAGTCATTAGTTATGAGTTAGGTCATCGGTAATCAGTAATGGGCAGCGATCGGGCTGTATATCACGAGCAGTGAAAAAAGTTATAATATAGGAACCGTCAAGACGTTCTTAATTGCTGAAACCATTGCTCTTATTACTTCTTGCTTCTATCCGTTAAATCGCTTCCCCAATTCGTTGCCGAACTTTCTTCTGCTATAACTAACAACTCAGGATCGATAATCGATCTCCAGTGACTAAGAACCAATGACTAATAACTAATGACCAATGACTAATGACTCATAACAGATGACTGAGGAATTATAAAAAATGGGCTTATTTGATGATTTCAGCCGCTTTCTAGAAACCCGATTAGAAGAATTTTTGCGTAGCAATCCCCATCTGGAATTGCAGGCAATAGAAGAACAACTGAAGGAACAAGAAGAAGACACTCTGCGGCTGATTCTCGATATCCAAAAACAAGAGAAAAAACTGCAAGCCGAAATTCTCTCGGCCGCCCAAGAAATTCAGCGCTGGAACGATCGCATCAACAAAGCTAAAGCTGCTCAAAGGCTCGATTTAGCTCAAGCCGCCCAAGAGCGGCAAGCAGCTTTGCTGCGTCAGGGAAATCAGCGCTGGGGGCAAATGCAAGGCTGCAAAGAACGGATTGAAAAAGCAAAAGAACTGTACCGCCAAATTCAAGTACGGCGAAAAGAAGTCCGAGCCAAAGCTGCAGAAGCTGCCGCTCGCCCTACCACTAAAACAGAGCCAAATTGGGATACAAAGGGTTGGAATCAGAGTTCAAATTATAACAGTTTTAATGCGGCCGATCCTTTAGAAGAAAAGTTTCAACGCTGGGAAGCAGACGAAGAACTCGATCGCATGAAGCGCAATATAGGCCGATAGTTACGAAAGCATTCCAATCCTTTAGGGACGGGTTCCCCCGGAACTCGGATTCCTAATGCAAATATTGGTCAACCATCCAGACTCTCAGGTATTGCGATCGATCGCTCAGACTTTATATACAGCATATTCCATGTAGATGTGGTAGACACAATCTTCTAGCAAGTAAGGTGCGTCGCCACCCGTCAATCTGTAAGTTTTATCGACCAATATTTCGCAGCGACGCACCCTACAGATTAACACCACACAATATAGCTTTATAGTGTACTTCATGAACATGGAAGAGGCTGTAATTACTATCCTAAACTTGTAGGAACAATTAATCAATCAACCCTACAATATTCTCACCTAATTAATTGGCGTTTTTTTAATTTAAATATCGCTGTGGTTATTCACAACGGTTGCTCTGCTTGAGAAGGTGGCTCTTCTGGCAGCGGAATAAACTCTGTCTCTTGAGGAACCTGAGCAAAGCGTCCCTCTCTCCAATCGAGTTTAGCTTGCTCAATGCGCGAGTGCCGACTCGAAACAAAATTCCACCACTTATAGCGCTCACCAACAGGTTCACCGCCAATCACAATACAACGAGCCTTACCTGAAGCAGAAATGTTTACTTCAGAGCCGGAAGTGAGAACTGCTAACCGATGTTGTTCCAGAGGCACTCCATCGATCACAAGCCCCTCTGTTACGCTGTAAACCGCCTGTTCGCTGTAATCGCCCGGTAAGGTAAATTCTCTTCCAGCAGTTAGTTGTACGTCCAGATAAATCATGGGGGAAAATATTTGAACTGGGGAAGTGCGACCATAGGCCTCACCCGCAATTAGGGTGAACGAAACTCCTGCATCCTCCCAAACAGGCAGCTCAGAAGCCGGATGATGCCGAAACCAGGGGTCGGTTTCTTCGTATTCATCGGGAAGTGCTATCCAGGTTTGAATGCCATGCAGGATGGCTTCTTTGCTGCGATCGTCGTCAGGGGTGCGTTCAGAGTGGACAATGCCTCGCCCTGCCGTCATCCAGTTCACCGCACCGGGACGGATTTCTTGAACACTGCCGACACTATCACGATGCAGCAAAACACCTTCAAACAGGTAGGTGACGGTTGCTAAGTTTATGTGCGGATGCGGTCTGACATCCACGCCCCGGCCGGGTGGAAACACCGCAGGACCAAGATGGTCAAAAAAGATGAACGGGCCTACCAATGCTAGAACATCTGAGGGAAGCAAGCGGCGGGCTTGGAATCCACCCAAATCTTGAATGTGTGGCTCAATAAGATGCTGGATGGTATCCGTCATGATGGTGATGAAGTTGCGAACGCTAATTGTCTATGTCAAAAGTGCATTAAGCTGTTGTGCCTTTAAATTGTATGTCCAAAAAAATTAAAGTCTTGTGGGGAGTAGGGGTTGGGCGTCCCGCCCGCCCTGAATATACAATTTAAATGCGCGACAGCTTATACAAAAAGCTCTTTATAGAGAGTTGTATCAGTGACTTGTTTAAACTTCCCAACGGAAAGCCGCTGTAGAGTGTCGAGTTCTCAACCAGCTTTCTGCTTACCAAGATAATTGGGTCTAAAGCCCCTTCTTAATAGGACGGCTTTAATTGATTGCCGATTTTTGTTTTAATCCTTTACTGGCGTTAGTATCTATTTTTTAAATTTCCTAGCATTCTATTTAAAGTAGAGTACAATGATACTTATACCACAGGTAGAATAACCGCCGATACACATGAGACACCAAGCTCAAACGACTGGTCGGAAAATAATAATGGTTAGTGGGTGGCGAAAACCACGAAAAACATAGCTAGGCTGACTATAGCTAGGCTGACTAACGTAAGCCAAAACCAGAAAAGTAAATTTTTGGAAGTTAAAACGTACCGAGCGGGCATCCGGTAACATGAGAAGTAATTCTCGAACGCTTGGGGAGATAAAACCCTCTGGGACTAACTAAATTAGGCTCGATATTTGGTTTTTTTGAACGGATATTTGGTTTAAGTATTGCCGCACGGATAGATAGTTTTAAGGTATGTCGCCAGAACCAAGAATCCCCACGCCTGATGGCTGGGGAATGTCAAGAGACGATGGAGAGTTCATCACTGACTTGAATCCTACCTTTGACCAGGGAGCGAATCAGACGATCGAGTGAGCCACGTTCTTCTTCACTGATGGACTCATCGAGGATGGCGGCCATCATGCCGTAGCGGTCAGCTTTGGTAACGCGGTGAGTATCGGTGACAGTGGCGATTAATTCGTTGATAGCGCCGGGGAGAAGATTAACTGGATACATGGGATTGTTTTGAACTCGACACCTTAATCATCTCGTGGTTTCTCCTAAGAGCAAGTGATGGTGCTGGTTTTTTTCCGTGATAATACTGAAAATCTTCGGTGAACCAAGTCCGTGTTACCAGTGATCGAAGTCACAACATTAAAACCAATGCAGCGGTGGAACAATTAGAACCCACATTCCGCCCTTTGAGCAACTGTTGACGGGGAATTCCCTCACAATTGATGCAAACCTCATGGTTTGGTCAAAAATACCTAAATGTGAGAGTCAAAGGGCGGAATGTGGGGAATCGCCCTTTTATCCAAAATCAAAATAAGTAGACAGACAAAAAAATTAGTCCGCCTACTTAATCGCTAACTACAAATCACTCCCACTCGATCGTTCCCGGTGGCTTAGAAGTAATATCGTAAACCACCCGGTTCACCCCCTTAACTTCATTCACAATCCGGTTCGAGATCAGTTCCAACAAATCGTAAGGAACCCGCGCCCAGTCAGCCGTCATCCCGTCTTCACTCTTAATAAATCGCAAGACGATCGGGTAAGCATAAGTGCGCTGATCGCCCATCACGCCTACACTGCGAATCGGCAGCAAAACTGCAAAAGCTTGCCAAAGTTCACCGTACAATCCGTGCCGGTTAATTTCTTGGCGAACAATGAAGTCAGCATCCCGCAAAATATTTAGTCTCTCTGCGGTAACTTCTCCTATAATCCGAATCGCCAATCCCGGGCCGGGGAAAGGTTGCCGGTTCACGATTTCTTCGGGAAGCCCGATCGACCGGCCGACTTTTCGCACCTCATCCTTAAACAGTTTTCGCAGCGGTTCAATCAGCTTAAATCGCAAATCTTTCGGCAAACCGCCGACGTTGTGGTGGCTTTTAATTTTAACAGCAACTCGCTCGCCACTTTTCGGGTCTACATTAGTGTCAGCCGACTCAATCACATCAGGATAAAGAGTACCTTGTGCGAGGTAGTCGAAGGGGCCTAGACGCTTCGATTCTTCTTCAAATACGTTGATAAACTCGTGACCAATCCGCTTGCGTTTTACTTCAGGATCGGTAATCCCTTCAAGTTGAGCTAAAAAGCGTTCGCGAGCATTCACATACTCAACGTCAATGTGGAATTGCTCTTTAAATAATTTTACCAACCGTTCTGGTTCATACTTCCGCATAAACCCTTGGTCGATAAACATACAGGTAAGTTGGTCGCCGATCGCCTTGTGCAGCAAGAAAGCCAAAGTAGAAGAATCTACACCACCGGATAGAGCCAGCAAAACTCGTTTATCTCCCACTTGTTCGCGAATTTCCCGAATCGATTCCTCCACAAAAGTAGCAGTCGTCCAAGTCGGTTCGCACTCGCAAATGTGGTAAACAAAATTGCGAATTAAAGCTATTCCCCCGATCGAGTGAACTACTTCTGGGTGAAACTGAACCCCGTACAAATTTTTCTCGTGGTGAGCAACAGCAGCAGACGGAGTATTGTCAGTGTGAGCGAGGATCTCAAAACCCGTCGGCAGCTCAGTACACGAGTCTCCGTGGCTCATCCACATCGTGCTGCCCTCTTCGACATTTGTCAGCAAATCCGTAGGATCGTCAATAAATAGCGATGCCTTGCCGTATTCCGCTAATTTAGAGCGCTCAACCGTGCCTCCGAGCTGCTTTACCATCAACTGCATCCCGTAACACACTCCCAACACCGGTATTCCCAAATTCCAAATTTCTGGGTCGCATTGGGGTGCTTTTTCATCGTATACAGAACTCGGGCCTCCTGAAAGAATAATTCCTTTAGGATTGATAGCTTTTAACTGTTCTGCAGTAGTGCGGTAAGAAATAACTTCGGAATATACTTGAGTTTCGCGAATGCGACGAGCAATCAGTTCGGAATATTGCGAACCGAAGTCGAGAATCACGATCATCTGGCGATCGATCTTCCCCAGAGAAGAGTTTGTGAGGTCTGATTCAGTTTTTATTTGAGTAGTCACGGTTATTGCGTAATTGCTAATTGCTAATTGGGTCGAAAGTAGCGGAGGTATCTGTCGCGGTCTCAGTACAATTCTAAGGAAGGCGAGGAACCATTAGTCGCTAGGAATAAATCTTATTCATACTAGATTGCAGTCAGCGATGTTAGTCGATTAATCGGGTTCAGGGCAAGCATAGATTTACTTCGAGCCTTACCCTAATTAATAGAATTATTGCTTCAGAAATAACTTCCCGAAGCAACCTAGTATAATTAAGGTCTAGGGACAAAGAATTATTACTTGTTAAATATTATCCCTGAGCGATGTTTTAAACAGAATTCAGGGATATTCACACTAGATTAACAAATTTGAGTCAAAAATGTATCTCCTATATCACTTTTAACAATAATTTTGC
This sequence comes from Microcoleus sp. D2_18a_D3, assembly GCF_036702455.1. Lineage (NCBI taxonomy): Bacteria > Bacillati > Cyanobacteriota > Cyanophyceae > Oscillatoriales > Microcoleaceae > Microcoleus > Microcoleus sp. D2_18a_D3. The sequence goes on along the minus strand of NZ_JAUBTK010000008.1, from coordinate 78,919 downwards.
GATCGCGCCCGAACATGACCGAGCCCACGGGGATGTGCAAGTTAGTGTGAGTAAAAATGCAATCCGATGACCGCAAGTCTATTTGTCGGGCGATGTCGCCGTAAATTCGATCGACCCAATTGCTCCCAAACTCGGCGTCCAAAGCCCGCAGTTGCCCGATAGCCTCTTCGGCTGTCGCTGCGGCAAAAATTGCGGAACACGCATCGGCCGGCATTCCAGCTTTAGCACAGTAAGCTGTGAGAATTTCCCTGCGCCCGTCAGCGAGGTGGTGGTGAGTGTGAAAAATTCCCGCCGCCAATTTCATCAGTTTCCCGTGATAGCCAAACAGCAAAATTGACTGCACGCCCTGATATCCGGCCTCTACCAGCAGCGGGCCGAGCCAGTTAGCGGTTTTGACGAGCCTCTCAGGATTAATCCCCAGTTGTCGCGCTAAATCCAAGCCGTTTTCGCCGATGCAAAAAACCAAACAGTCAAACAATTCGGCTTTTTGTTGCAGTTGTTCGCGGTAAACTTCCAACTGTCCAGGGGCACTCAGCGGTTGAGAAATGCCAGTTGTACCCAGCAGCGAAAGTCCTTCTACCACGCCGAAAGCTTCGTTAGAAGTGCGGGTGGCTAGTTGCCGCCCAGACGGCAGAATCAGGGTGACAGTAATTTTTTCTCCCCGTGCGAGTTTTAGGCTCAGATTCGATCGCAGCAGCCGCATTGCGTAATCATAGATCGCTGCTCCTCCACCGACTGTGTGACGCCCTATACCTTCACCGCCGAGAATCACAATCTGCTCTCCCTCTCCCCCATTCTCTCCCTCTCTCTCCCTCTCTCCCTCTTCCCAATTCCCCAATTCCACCATTGCCCAAACGGGGGTATTGCGAGTCAAATCGAGATTGTCCCCCGGATCGGAGCGAGTCACTCCTAAAGCGGTATTAGTTTTGAGTACAGACGCCTGTTCGATCGGAATTTCTGCCGTTATTTGCGGTTCCAGTAAATTTACTGATACGCTATCTAAAGAGTGAATACCCTCACGCAAGCACCGCAAAGCTGCAAGTGCGGCCGCACAGGCAAATACTGGCAGTGTATACCCGGATAAAGGTTTAGTTTTAGTCACAATCTAATGCAAACATCCGTAAATTTGCTGGCGATAGACATCACGCCTTAGGACTGATACCCCTCAAACGTTTAAGTTTAATTCTAGGGTTTGTTATTATCTGCAGTTAGCGTAATTTTTGTCAACTATAATTTTGTCCTGTGAGTTGCCTTGAAGCAAGCCACACTTTTGTGAGGTGCGTTAGCGAAGCCCTCGTAGGATCGCCAATAACCCACTCCGAAGCTTTACCGGCACCTGGGGGCGATTTTCACAAAAAACCCGGAATCTCGATCGCGAGCGCTGGCACTGAACAAACGGATTCCAGCAATTAGGTACAAATCGTTAGCAGCTATACTCGGCAAGTCGATCGTCTTTCACTGTATAAATTTACCTAGCCGTAAAGGTGTCAGAGCCGAGTCGATGAGCTTGCGCGAAATTTGTTTTGGCCCTTGCGGAGACTTGTTCGAGGCGGAATTCGAGAAATTTTTGGTATGGGAAATGCTGCGCTCGCTTTTTGGTTAAGCTCACATCTTGCACCATTCTCAATTACTTGTTTAGGAACAGGCTTTTCGGCCTGTTCCACAAGAAGACTCATTCTTTGTGGAACGGGCCCCAGAGCCCGTTCTTGACAATGGTGCAAGATATCAGTTAAGCCCTAAAACCTACTTTTTCACAATTAGCAAATTTATATCTCCCAACCGGTTGATGTCCTAGCGATTGCAAGTCATTTATATTTATCTGAATTACCCGGACGTGCCAGTCCTACTTTCGAGCTAGCCTCTTGAAGGTGGGGCTGGTTTTATCTAACCCTGTTACTTCAATTCTCAAATCTCAAATCTCAAATCTCAAATCTCAAATCTCAAATCTCAAATCTCAAATTGATTGACTATGATTGAACCAGTTACAGAGTTAAATAAACCTCTATCTCTTCAGACTCCTGAAATACTAGACAATCCAATATCTCAGCTCGCTTTATATCCAAAAACAGATATCCAATTTTCCAAAAAAGACGTTCGATCGACCCTGAAAGCCTCAACTCTAGACGGCGTTTTTGCCACTGTCTTCGAGTCGGCGACCACCGGCGTGCTGCTGAGCAACTTCTTGCTGCAACTCGGCGCCAGCAGCGTGGAAATAGGTATATTTTCTGCTATTCCGATGGTGGTAAATCTCCTGCAACCAGTAGGAGCCTACATCGCAGACCGCACAACCAGCCGCCGCTGGTACAACCTATTTGTATTCGGCGTGTCGCGGCTGCTGTGGCTGGTGCTCGCGGTGGCAATTGTTTGGGGTTCCCAGCACGCAGACCTCCACCAACTGCTGCAATGGACACTGTTAACAGTCGTAGCAGCTAGTGTGCTGGCAGCTTTTGCCAATTCTAGCTGGTTCAGTTGGATGGCTGCTGTGGTTCCTCAGCGCTTGCGGGGACGCTATTTTGGCTTTCGCAACAGTGCTGTCAGCTTCATCACTTTGCTGGGAGTGCCGTTGATGGGATTGGGAGTGTCAACTTGGGACGGCGGTCCAATTTTTGGCTACGGTATTGTTTTATTTGTGGGTGTTTTGGCGGGAATGATTAGTTTGGGGTGTCAATCCTTCATGGTTGATGTAAATCCCCAGGTATACAAAAAAGATGCAGAGAGCGATCGACTTACAGAGAAAAAAGCCAAGCACATAACAGATTTTGTGCCTTCTGTGCTGAAAGATTCTAATTTTTTAATGTTTATTCTTTACTTCAGTGTGTGGACATTTGCTATTAATCTCAGCGCGCCTTTTTTTAATATCTACCTGCTGAAAGATTTAAGCTTGGATGTGAGTTTGGTAACGATTTACACCAGCTTAAGTTCCGGGGCAAATCTACTGCTGCTGATGTTTTGGGGTAAGTTGGCCGATCGCTGGGGAAATCGCCCCCTGCTAATTGCGGTTGGGCTGGTGGTAGCCGTAACGCCTTTGCTGTGGTTGGGTACGGGCAATTACCCGTTTGCGGTGTGGGTGTGGCTGCCGCTGCTGCACTTGCTGGGGGGAACGACTTTAGGGGCGATCGGGCTGTGTACTAACAATATTCAAATGGAGATAGCGTCGATCGAGCAACCTTCGACTTATTTTGCGATCGGCGCAGCGGTTTCGGGATTAGCTGGGGCTTTGGGAACTACCGCCGGCGGCTTTCTTGCGGAACTTCCGGGCATGAGTTTGGGTTCACTGTTTGCCCTCTCGGCTGCTGTGCGGTTGGTAGGCTTGCTGCCTTTGATTTTGGTGCGAGAACCTCGTAGCCAGTCGCTGCGGTCGATCGTCCCCACTTTTGGACGTTTCAAATTTAACCGCGGCTAGGAAATTTTCTCACAAATTTGCCGATCGAGAAACCAGAAAAGCCCACCGATTGTTAAAAACTTCAAGCCGATCGCAGAAAACCTGAGAGTGATTGAAACAAATTTTAACCTCAACAGAGCATCGAACCTGATACCTGTGTAGCCAATACCTCACTATTATCTTGCAGTCAACGGACAAATCGATAAGATATAGCTGTTTGACAAACTGACAAAGCAGAGCGTAAATGTGTTCCAAGGTTTGTTAGCTAGGGCGTCGGATCGGTACTTCTGTTAGGAGAATTGAGGACTTTCCCAGAACCCATCCTACTATTTCACGCTCTGAATTTTTTACGTTTTAGGTAAATCGAGGACTTTCCCAGAACCCAACCAACTATTTCACGCTGTAAATTTTTTAGTTACGAAATATAAATAAAGTTAACATTTTAATACAGCCAACTAGACTAGATGGTGTTTTGAGACTACTATCCTGAGAATCGAAAAAGCTAAAGATTGCCAGCAAAATATCGATTTCCAGCAATCAACGATCGGCGATCGCTGTCAGGCGATAGAAACACTGGAATTGGCAATTCTCTTGTAACCGATTACCAAAGACAGCTCGCTCTCAACTTCCAGATTCAAAGAGAAAATTAAAAAATGAAACGTCTGATCGTTTGCTGTGATGGAACTTGGAACAAACTAGATACTCAGTGCCCAACTAATGTGGTTAGGCTTGCCCAGGCCGTGAAACGGACAGCCAGTGACGGGGTTCCGCAGATTGTGTTTTATGACGAGGGAATTGGAGTAGACAGTAACAAGATTGTGGGCGGAGTTACTGGGCTGGGAATCGATAAAAATATACAAGATGCCTATCGTTTTCTTTCTTTCAACTACGATCGCGGTGACGAAATCTATTTATTCGGGTTCAGTCGCGGTGCTTACACAGTCAGGAGTCTAGCGGGGATGATCTATTGCTCCGGTCTCCTATCCCGCCGTTATGTTACCAAGGCATCAGAAGCTTACGAGCTTTACCGTAACCGAGGCATTAAACCAAATGATGAGGAAGCAAAGAGGTTCCGCAAAGAAAACGGCAAAGATCGGGGCGATAGCGTCCCGATTACCTTGCTTGGTTGTTTCGACACCGTTGGAGCCCTTGGTATTCCTCTTGTACCCGCCTTCAAGAAGTTTGAGGCACAGATTAAAACAAGGTACAAATTCCACGACACCACTTTAAATAAGGATATTGAGAATGCGTTGCACGCCGTGGCGATCGACGAAATTCGCGAAATCTTTGATGTTACCCTGATGAAGAAAAATCCTGATGCCCCCAAGCAGAAGCTTCGTCAAGTTTGGTTTCCAGGCGAGCATGGCTGCATCGGCGGTGGTACGCCAGCATACCGGGGGTTATCCGATGCTGTCTTGAAGTGGATGTTGGATCAAATCAGTGACTTTGAATTGAAGCTGGAATTCGAGCTAGAGGCCATTGAGGATATCAAGCCTGATTATAAGGTTCCATTTCAAAACAATCCTGGGTTCTTCAAATTGGCAGGAATCAAGTGGCGCGATGTGGGCGATACCATTGACGATCTTCATGAAAGCGCGATCGAGCGATTGAAAAAACGCCAAGACTATCGGCCTAAAAATCTGCAAAAAATTCTCTCCAAAGTCATTGAAAATATAGAAAAATGATCGCACTTTATCAACCTCTCAGAGCCGAGAATAAGAAGACGATCTAATCTCCAACAATCGAAAGGAAAAGCAATCATGACAAGAGATACATCTAGAGATGGATTGAGCAACAAAGCTTTAGCATATACGTTGACTCATTTCAAACCAATTTGGAACTTAGTTCAAAGTTACGAGCCTCTGAAACGTAAACTAAACAAATTTTTTCTCAATAGCATCATTTACAAACTTCCGACTCGCCCGCTTCCCTATAGCTTAATGGGCTTAGATCCCAAAATTCCAGGGACAGATATTCCCAAGAAAACTGATACCTACATTTCTTGGGATTCACTTACAGACAAGACTTATACTGGGCGACATTTACCTCCCGACCCAGAATTGAACAAAGAAGGGAATTTACCACCACTGGGCAAATTAAAGACCTTATTCCAAAAAAGAGATGGAAAAACCATTTATTCGGAAAAATCGACTCTGCTCTTTCCCTATTGGGTGCAGTGGTTTACAGATAGTTTTCTGCGGATCGATCAGCAAAACCGCTTCAAAAATACCTCCAACCATCAGATTGATATGTGTAATGTTTACGGGTTGACCCGCAAACAAACAAATATGCTCAGAGCTTTCAAAGACGGCAAATTTAAAACCCAAAAACTCAAGCGCAAAGATGGCGTAGAAGAAGAATATCCACTCTTTTATTATGCCGATCCTGAGCAGGGTATTATCGATCCTCAATTTGAAGGTCTTCATGCACCCCTTAATGATGAGAAAAGACAACCCCCCGAAAAGAAAGGCAAGCTATTTGCAATGGGAGTTGAACGGGCAAACGTCCAAATTGGCTATGTCATGCTCAACACTTTATGTATCAGGGAGCATAATCGAATTTGTGATGTTTTGTCCAAAAGCTATCCGCAATGGGACGATGAGAGGCTCTTCCAAACCGCGAGAAATATTCTCATGGTGATTGTTCTCAATATCATTATGGAAGAGTACATTTTCCACATTACGCCCTATAATTTTAGGTTCTTTGCCGATCCTGAAGCTTTTACCAAGGAAAGTTGGTATCGAGAAAATTGGATGGCGATTGAGTTTAGTTTTGTCTATCGATGGCATAGTGCGCTTCCGGAAACCTTTATCTATGACGGCAAAGAAACATCCATGTACGATTCCCTCTGGAATAATCAGATGTTAATCGATAAAGGGTTGGGTGCATTGATGGAAGAAAGTTGTTCCCAACCAGGCACTAGAATTGGTTTGTTTAACACACCTGATTTTAAGATCGCAGGAACACCCTATACATTTATTGATGCTACCGAACTAGCATCTGTTAAACTCGGACGGCAGGCGCAGTTAGCCAGTTATAACGATTACCGCGAAATGTGTGGTTATCCCAGGGTGACTGATTTCAATCAAATTACGGGTGACGAATACGCTCAACAGAAATTAAAAGAGTTGTACGGTCATGTTGATAAGATTGAATTATTTGTCGGATTGTACGCTGAAGATGTCCGAGAAAATTCAGCAATTCCGCCTTTAGTAGCACGGATAATTGGCATTGATGCTTTCTCCCAGGCTTTAACTAATCCTTTGTTATCGCCTAAAGTCTTCAATAAGGAAACTTTTTCTGAGGTTGGTTGGGAAATTATCCAAAATACCAAAACAGTCTCTGATTTAGTGAATCGTAATGTTCCTCCAAGCGATCCCAAGTACAAAGTCTCCTTCGATCTTTAAGTTGTAGCTGACAACTAAGACTCAAGGTAGTGGGGGAGCATCTCAATGAAAGCAGCCCTCCGCTAGAAATTGGAGCCAGGAGTCAGGAGTCAGGAGTCAGGAGGAAAGAAGAAGAAGGAAGAAGGAAGGAGGAAGAAGGAAGGAGCCATAATAAGTGTTTTTACAAATATGAGATGCTCCCGGTAGTGGGGGGCGCAAACACACCTGCGCTCTCAAAAATGAGGAAGAAAAAGGCGATCTTTTCGCAAGCGCTCGGCTACGGCAATGCGGGAGCAATTGCACCAGCAGTTATAGTGTTTAACAGATGCAACGGTTTGTGTAGAGCCTTTTTTAGCGATTAACCGAAGGTTATGTTATGAACAAAAAGTTATTTACCGAATATCCGGAACAGGACGAACTCAAATACTACGATCTTCTTGTTGAGCAGGCCAAGCTTCGGATGGATAATCTTTACGGCAATAAGGAGCGGGCGCTGCGAGATACTCACGCCAAAGCTCATGCCTGCGTTAAAGGAACTCTGGAAATTTTTGACTTTGATGAGGAAGCGATTAAACGGGAATTGGGCACACGCGCTTCGTTAAGTTCTTCGCGACTCAATGCTATTTCCCTTAAGCAAGGTTTGCTAGCAAAACCCAAAGAATATACTGTTTGGTTGCGATTTGCTAACGGGGCTACCAAAGTATACCCTGATTACCAAAAAGATTCGCGCTCAATATCAGTGAAAGTGATCGGGGTGGAAGGGGAACGACTGGCGCAAAGCCACGAGTCAAAAACCCAGGACATCATTGTTCACAATTCAGAGCTATTTGTGAGCCAAACCATCAAAGACTACTACGGCTTTTTTTCGGCTCTGGTTGAATCACCAGAGGCATTGAAAAAGTGGCTAATACGACATCCCAGACACTTTCTAGCGGTCTCGACGCTTACGGGTAGCCGGACTCCGAAGAGTTTGCTAACAGCCAAATATTGGAGCGGTTCACCCTCTGCTTTGGGCCTCAATCCCGATTTCGATCCCTCTAAGCCTGGTGTAGTTCCTGTCGAATACCCTGCTGTAATTAAGTATGGGTTTACTCCGGTTTCATCCGAACCACCGCACGAGATAATTCCAGAACAATCTCGACCTGGAATTCCTAAAATTCCTTTTGTCGATCGCGCTAAAGCCTTGGGTTTAGATCCCAATCAACCAGACAATTATTATCGGGACGATCTAATTCAAGCCTTGGCGAAACCTGATGCCCAATACTGGTGGGATTTTGGCATTCAGTTCCAAACCAGCCTAAAAATGCCGATCGACGATGGCATCAATGTCTGGAAGGAAAAAGAATCACCCTTCTTGAGAGTAGGTCGTCTCACCGTCAAGCATCAGATTATTGATTATGAAAAACAATCTGATTTCAACGAAAACCTGAGATATTCTCCCTGGAACGGCTTAGCAGTTCATCGTCCAGTAGGTGCGATCAATCGGATACGCGGTGTTGTGTACCCCGTTGTAGCGAATTATCGCCTTCAAAAGCGAGGTATTGTCCACCAAGAACCAACCGGAGAAGAAACATTTTAGTACAGCCTAGAAACCCGGTTTCGCAGAAGTTACCGGATTCTGTGTAGTAATATGATGTCCTTCTGTAAGAGTTTGGATCGATTCTCATCGTGCGATCGCTAGGGCAAGTCAAGCTTTTATGTGGGGAGTTGCACACGCAATTTTAAGTATAATTATTATAATTTTTGGTGTTTTTGCGCTGAAGCGATTTATAATAGCTTTGGGTAAATTCTTGGAGCAAGTATTTTTATATACGCTGCAAGCACCTGTTAGGTTCGGTAACTTTGTTTTGGGATTGTGTTTGAAACCGTTGGGGATGTTAAGATTTAGGAAAGGTGCGATCGAAGGAGATTAAGCGAACGCCCTAGTTTTAAATTCGGCGATTCCTCAGTCTGTTAGCGTTAGTTTATCTTTAATCATTTGCTATTTGATCCTCACCTTGATTTGTTACCTCTGAAGGAAATGATAACTTAATATTAATATCTATAGAAATTGTTGCATTATTATTTTCACTAAAAAAATTGATATCAGTTATATGTATTTTAGCGTCTTTCGGTAAAGACCTACCGACAGTAGAATCACCCGATAAATCTACTTTATAACCAGCTTTATCCAACCATTGATGAACATTGCGCCAATTACCAACATCATCACTAGGAGTTTCAGGAATACCCTTAAAATATTGATAGAGAGTTTTGCACATATAAACCTCAGCCCCCCTAGCACTTTTCGACAATTGACGCGCAATATCACTAGGGCTGTAATTGCACAAAAGACCACGCAAATATAATTTTTCTGTATCAGTGAGCCCTTGGCGGGCTTTGGGGAAAATACGACGTTTAGCTTCGGTAAATAGTTCATAGATGCGATTCAAGTCCCAAGTTTGGGCAGCTTCGGCAAATAGATCCTTTCTAGTAGGTTTTCGTGTAACCATTTTTAGTCTTGGTGGAAATTGCTAACGTAATGGTAGCATAAATTGATAATGTTCAATAGTTGCAGATTATTTTTATTTGTTTTAAGGTAGATATTACATTGGTCTTTCATGCTTGTGGTCATATTTTTTTTGTGGCAGTTTCGAGTCTTTGGGAAAAAAGCTAATGTAATAATAACGTAATTTGGTAGTTTTTGTTAGCTTTAAGTTCGTTATCAACAAAACAATCCTAGCTTATCCAACAGTTGAATCATAAAAAGTATGCGAATTATATTTTTAGGCCCGAATGGCGCAGGCAAAGGCACTCAAGCTGCGATCGTAGCCACGACCTTCGGGATTCATCACATTTCAACGGGCGAACTACTGCGCGAGGAGCGAAAAAACAAAACTGAGAGAGGTCAAAAAGCACAATCTTATATAGATAAAGGGTCATTAGTCCCTGATAGCATTGTGCTAGATATTGTAAAAGAACAATTGACTAAAAAAGAAGCAACACCAGGTTGGATATTAGACGGATTTCCTCGGAACGTCGCTCAAGTTGGAGCTTTAGACAAATTATTAAAGGATTTAGGTCAGCCAAGTTGTGATTGTGTAATTAATTTTGACGTACCAGACTCAGTTTTAGTTCAGCGACTGAGAAAGAGGGCCATCAAGGAAAATCGTACAGATGATACTCCAGAAGTTATTCGGCGGCGCATCCAAATTTTTCAGGAAGAAACTGCACCTTTAATCAATTTATATAGTGAATGGTTGTTGCTAGAAACCATCAACGGGTTTATGTCTAAAGAGGCAGTTACATCAGCAATTAAAGAAGTTTTGTCAGAAGTCAAAAAGCCCACTAAGTCCTAATTCAGGACTTACGCATACCTAACGCAATTCTGTCATTGTTCGCTGTGCGTCGCAATCTCAAACCCATGTTTTTCGTACATCGTGAAGTCCTTTAATTGATAAATCAAGGAGTACACAAGTTATGTCTTTTAATCAAGTTGATAGAAATATCATTCGTGGTGGCCCAGGAAGTAGCAGTGAGCTTAATTATGATATTTACGCAGAATTACTGTGTAATATGGCGATCGAGGCTACACAACCACAAAATCAAGCTCGTAAAGAAGGTGCTTTTACCATTGGTATTTTTGGTTCTTGGGGGAGCGGCAAAACCAGCCTCATGGCACGAATGAGAAGTGACTTTGAACAATTAGGAACTCGTTCTGCAAAAAAATATAAAACGGTTTGGTTTAATGCTTGGAAATATGACGATAAACTGGACATTAAAAATGCCATAATCCAGACTATTCTTAGTCAAATATGTGAAGACACAAGTATTAATGCAGAAGAGCGCAAAAATATTACAAAAGCGGCTTTAACCTATTCAGTTTGCGCTTTTAAATTAGCTGGCATTTTAGCCAGAGGATATGTTAATGCTCAAACAGCAGGTTTTGTTAATACACAAGCCATAGCTAAACAATTGGAAATGTTGGTTAATCCTGATGAAAACCCTCACCTCATTAATCCTTATCAATTTATCAACAACTTTGAAAATGTATTTAAAAATGCAGTGCAAAGTTATGTGGGTAACGATGGTCGATTGATGATATTTATTGATGATTTGGATCGTTGCTTACCAGAAAATGCTTTATCTGTCCTAGAATGCTTGAAATTACATTTAGATCAGTCTAACTGTATTTTTGTGATTGGACTTGACAAAAGAATTATTGAGCAAGCGGTGGGACAAAGATACCCTAAAGAGCTTGGTATTACTGGTAGGGAATATATAGAAAAAATCATCCATCTTAACTTTTTTCTATCTGATAAAGATCGAGATGAAGTTAAAGATAGACTGCTTCAAGGTTCTTTAACTGCTCAGTATAGTAATGATGAAAAAATATGGGGGATGATTTCTAAAGCGACTAATTCAAATATCCGTAAAATGCAACAATTTATTACGGCTTTTTATATGATTCAAGAGATTGTAAAAAAACACAACTCGACGATTGCTGATAAGCTCGCACAACCCCGATTAACCGACGATCGAAGCATACTTGAAAAGAAAAAAATAGACTGGAATACTGATGACAAGTATAAATTTTGCAAAATAATTTTACTCCAGTTAAATTTTCCTGAGTTTTACGATCGTTTAGCTAACAATCATCAACTTATGGATCAAATATACACTGCTTGGCAAAATGAAGGTGGAACAGATGATAGCATAGATAATTTAATCAAGTCTACGAACAAAAATCCAATATTTGCACAATTCTTAGAAAATCGAAATTTAATAGACTTTATAGTTACATACTATAATGATGGTAAAATCACAAATAGTGATGACTGGAAAGCGATTCAAAAATTATCTCAATCAGTAACTTATATGTAATCGTTGAAAATTTATGGGAAATAGCGATGCAGTTAGTATAGAAGACACAAAAGTTATAACCAATGACTTTTGTATCTTGAAAGATACAGATACAGTAGCAGAAGCATTAGCTTTAATTACTGTGCAAAATGCGAGTGAAATTGTTATTGTAGATGAGGATAAAAAATTTGCGGGTATCCTAACTGACTTATCAATTCTACGATCGCTACCACCGCCAGTTTTAGATGTACCTGTTAAGTTTAGAATTAAAATCTCTAAATTTCGCAAACAATTAAATGAGGAATTGGTTAATAGTTTAGAAAAGCCGATAAGCGAGGTATTTAAACTAGAAAAAATCAAGCCTTATACTTCTAAAAATCAGAGGCTAATTTATGCGATCGATAAATTAGTGGAATCCTATAAATTAACGTCAGCAATCAGAGTTTTACCTATTATCAATGAGGACGAAACAGTTTATGGCGTAGCTTCTCCCGAAAGCATCTTAAGTCACATTAAATCTAATCAAAAATTTTGTCAATTGAAAGCCGAACGCTTTTTAGCGTTATCGGAAGTGAGTGGTATGGAACAACCATATACTCTACTACCATCAGATACCCTAGCTCAAGCTCGATTTGCGATGAAATATTTGCCGATAGAGCATATAACTATCTGCGATCGCGATGGCAATTTGCTAGGAATGGTTGATAAAAAGCAGGTGACAACACTGACTCATCCCATGTATTTTAGTTTAATGGGTATATCTTTATCTGAAATAATGAAACCTGTAACTAAACTATGTTTGGTTGAGAAAAGTCAAACCTTGCAAGAGTGTATTAATGCTTACTTACATTTGGGATTTAAGGAAGTAGTTATTATAGAGCAATTAGACGGCCAAACTTACCCGAAAATGGTAGTAACGCCGATTGATATCTTACAACTTCGCTTACAAGTTTACCGTCAAAATTAAATAACAATGGAGGATTTTACCCATGTCTATTAATAACCCAGGATCACTTTTTAATCAGGGGTTCCCTGAATTCCAAGAGAATAGACCATTATGGTGGTTAAAGCCAACTGATAAAGTGGCCAAGTTAGATGCTATGATGGACATACGGAAGATCAGGCACGTTCCCATTATTGAGCCTATTGATCCTAAAAGTGATGAACCAAGAGGGGAGTTAAAAACTGTTATTAGCAAGACAGACCTAGCAAAAATTTTAACCCCTCCCAATGAACTATATCCGCCAGAATTTCCTCTGACACCTAAACAAAAATCGGAAGTGCAAAAATTCACTAAAGAAATTCATGCAAAACGTCTCGATCAAATTCCAGATTTTGCACAACTTATGACGATACCTGTCAAGACTCTTTCTCTAAGAAATAGTAGAGTTGGAGATGTTTTTGAGGCTTTAATGAATCCTGTAAGACCTGAAGGACAAAATTTTACTCGACGATATCGGACTCTATGTGTATATGGAGACAATAAGCTTATCGTAGGAACAATATCCTACACCGATGTATTGCGTAAAATCAACGATCCAAATCATACACAGTTCTTAAGGGCAACTATAGATCAAAATAGCCTATTTAAGAAAAGAGAGGATCTTACTGTATTAACTGAGGATGACGATTTGTTGCAAGCCCGAAGTACGTTGAATGAAAATCCCTTCACTCATATTCCTATCACAACACCAGATGGTAGATTTGTGACCGGAATAGTTGATGATATAATGGTTAATACTTTCTTACACGATATAACTTTTGATCGATACTCAGAATTGCCGTTGAAACATATTATGCTTCGGGTAAATGAGAGAAATACCGTAAGTCCTGGGACTGTTACCTCTAAAGTGATTGAAACATTTGTTCCCGATAATTCTAAGGATAGACCTACTGCTCTTGTAGTTTGCACAAAAGACTCTGATAGTGGTAAATTTACCTTCGATGGAATAATCAGCTATACTGATATTTTTCGAGGCTTCCTAATGTTTATAAATCCAGGATCGCCAACTCCTGAAAATCCCAAATAAACTGCGAGATAATTGACGCAAACCAACTCCAAAAATGATTGTAGGTCGTCTCACTGTCAAGCATCAGATTATTGATTATGAAAAACAATCTGATTTCAACGAAAACCTGAGATATTCTCCCTGGAACGGCTTAGCAGTTCATCGTCCAGTAGGCGCGATCAATCGGATACGCGGTGTGGTTTACCCCGTTGTAGCGAACTATCGCCTTCAAAAGCGAGGTATTGTGCACAAAGAACCAACCGGAGAAAAAACTTTTTAAGGGAATAATTTGAGGCGGGGACATGATTTAATGGCATCAGCCAGGTGTAGTCTGAGCACATGGCAACTCAAGGAAGTTAACAAGCCAAGCCTTCAAAAAATCCCATCCCTTTTGAGGGGGTGGGAGTGTTGAAAATTCTGAATTCTTAGTCCTCAGTCCTTAGTCCTCATTATTCAGTAGCAATTAATCAATAACTGGGTTCCTACCCAATTATTAATTATTCTGCTAGCAACCAACTGATGACTAATGACCAACGACTGATGACTAATAACTTAAGCTTGCCGTGAGTAGTATTCCACCACTAGCAGTTCGTTAATTTGTAGAGCAATCCACTCGCGTTCGATAACGCCGTTAACTTTGCCAACCAGTTTTTGCTTATCAAATTCCAAGTGATTCGGCAAGTGAGCCAAGCCTGGGTCTTTGAGATTAGCTTCTACCATTGTGCGCGAGCGCTCTCTATTTTTCACAGCAACCACATCACCAGGCTTGCACTGATAGCTGGCGATATTGACTTCACGGTCGTTGACAGTTATGTGACCGTGATTTACCAATTGTCTAGCGGACGGAATGGTTGGAGCCATTCCCATCCGAAACACAGTATTGTCCAAGCGCATTTCCAAAAATTGCAGTAACACTTGACCTGTGGAGCCCGTGACACGGCGGGCTTTGCGGACGTAACGGAGCAGTTGGCGTTCCGTCACACCGTAATTGAAACGGAGTTTTTGCTTTTCTTGCAAGCGAACCGCATACTCAGAGAGCTTTTTGCGGTTTTGACCGTGCTGTCCAGGCGGATAATCTCGTCTGGGGGTTTTGCGGGTTAGACCCGGCAACTCTTTCAGGCGACGGACGATTCTCAATCGGGGGCCTCGATATCGAGACATTTATTTTCCTCTCTAATATCTGTATGCAATATTTATGCAGACTCTATATTATATGTTGGTAACGGTCAAAATTCAAATAAAGATCGATAAAAAAACGATCGACCGCAGCGCAAGCCATAATGTGAGGTAAATTCTGAAGGAAAAGCCGATCGATCGATCGCCCCAATCAGCAAAAAAAACTCACTACTCGATCTGCCATGCACAACCCCAATTTTTCCCGCACTTCTTCCCCAAAACCAGCACCGACAGGCTCAAGCCCTACCGCGCGCTGGATTTTGGCTCTCGGCACGCAGCTAGCAGCACTTGGTTTGTTAGCCACAGCACTGCCAATCTCACCAGCATCAGCCATCACTATTAGAATCCCTCGCTCTAGGAATCCCTATCGCGTCTGCGCCCTGGAACTAATAGAAGCCGGAGTGGGAGCAGAGGCCGCAGCCGGCGCTTGTGCTGACGCCCTCCGCCCCCGCGACATATCTAGATGCGCTCTCCAAATCAACCGCAAAACCAATATTTCTGGTGTCGAAGCGCTCTCTAGCTGTAGGCGGGTGAGGCGTCCCAAGGAATTGGCTACTTGCGTAGTGAATATTAACGGCAAAAGTCGAACTCAACCAGCAGCTCCCCTGTTAGTGCTCGATGGATGCCGCCGCAGTTTATTGCCACAACAGTTTGCTGAATGCGTAGTCGGCTTAAGCGGCAGGCTCGACTTTCCCACTGATAGGTTAATCGCCACTTGTCTCGATCCGAGGGACAGCGTGAGCCAGTTGGACGGGCCTCCTGCACCTACCCCTCCTGTGGAGCTAATTCCACCGCCTTCGCCCGTCAATTAATAACGGTTGACTGTTAACAGTTGACAGTTGACAGTTGACAGTTGACTGTTAACTAATGACTAATGACTAATGACTAATGACTGATGACTAATGACTAATGACTACTTTTCCTAATCAAATGTCAGAAATTTTTGCTCAAATTACAGTCGAAGAATTAGCTCGCCAATTAGCAGAAACCAATGCTGAGAAATTGCAGCTTGTAGACGTGCGGGAACCTCACGAAATTGAACTCGCGGCGCTGCCGGGATTTGTAGCTTTTCCGTTGAGCGAGTTTGCCGAATGGTCGGGTGAAATTGACGCTAGACTCGATCGCGACACAGAAACCCTAGTTCTGTGCCATCATGGAGTGCGATCGGCTCAAATGTGCCACTGGTTAGCCGCTCAAGGATTTACTAACGTTAAAAATATCGTTGGCGGTATCGATGCTTACTCAATGGTGGTCGATCGAACCGTCCCCCGCTATTAACATCAAATCCAGTTCTTAACTATCGTTTTCTTCAGAGTCCGCGCGGGCGGACTTTGTAGGTGTAGAAACGAATTATATTTCCCCGGAATTAGCTAATTAACAGCAGCAAATCGAAAATTTAAAAGCGTACTCATAGTGAACCGATCGCGCCCGTGCCTTTTCGAGTCATAAAGAGCCTCATCAGCCGCCAGTAGCAGCGTTGTCGCATCATTTTCCGGCCCCGGAACAACGCTGGCAATTCCCAAACTAATCGTTACCACAGAATTAGGTAGACCGTCAACACTATCGGGGTTAAAAACAATATTCAAAGCTTTCACTTTCGCTCTAATTTGTTCGGCAACAACCACAGCCGCCGACGCATCAGTTTCCGGTAAAATCACAGCAAATTCCTCGCCACCGTAGCGAGCAGCTACATCAGCAGGACGCTGGAGCGATCGGCGAATTGTCTGAGCTACCGATCGCAAACACTCATCTCCTGCTTGATGTCCGTAGGTATCATTATATATTTTGAAATAATCGAGGTCGCACAAAATTAAAGATATCGGAGACCCCTCACGAGCCATGTGTTTCCATTCCGCTCGCAAGCAACTATCAAAATGCCGCCTGTTACCAATTTGAGTAAGTTCGTCCACATTCAGCAAACTTTGCAGCCTTTGATTTTCCTGCTGCAACTCCTCAAAACCAACCACCGACAACTTCTCCTCGCAAAAATTTTGCCCTTGAAAATACAGGCGGTATAATTCGCAAGACAAACTACAGTTATTTCCCTCTAATTTTATAAGTCCCATGCTGTCTAACTGATAAGCCATCACAGGTTCGAGGTAAATGCTATTTTTAGCATCGACAACTTGTTGGAATGCGGAGGCGAGTTCTGGCTCCTGTTGAATGGCGATCGACTGATTTTGCAAGTAGTCGCTATAAATTCCGCTGTGAGTAGGAGCTGCTGTTAAAAGTTCTGCCAACTCGGCTCGCCCCAGTTCCTCCCCAGGCTCATCCCGATCGACGGATAGGCGATTTTGTTGCAAAATTGCCAGGTGATACAGGGCTAAATGCACTAAATAAGGATGCCCGCCTACCATGTTCATTAATTGCTCTATCGGATCGCTATCGCTCCAGTTCAGTCCGTGTCTGCACGCCAAATCTTGAACTTGTTCAGCAGTAAATTCTGATAGTTTAATCGGCATTCCTACATTAAAGGGAGATTGATTAAGATTTAAAGCAATATAAATTTCTGTCGAATGAATGACAACGAGGCGGAGTTTTTGCCAAGTTTTGCTAGCGCGAGCTTGTTCATACCAAAAACGGATCAGCGAAAGAAAATCTTGAGCAATGTTTGTGCGTTCAAATACTCGATTTATTTCGTTGATAACCAAGACAATGGGACTGTCAATTTGTTCGAGCAAATAGTTTTCAAAGTAAATAGTGCAGCTTACCTTGCTGCCCATATCTTCATCCCAGAATTCATCAATATTTGGTTCGAGTTTGAGTTGCCGAGCGACATTGACACAAAACCAGCGCAAAAATTTATCTAAACTAGCAAAAACCGCTGTGTCGGCTTGCTGAAAGTCTACAGTTACTGTCCGGTATCCACGATCGACTGCGGCGTGAATTATCCGCAGCATCAGCGAACTTTTGCCCATTTTTTTGGGAGCTTTAATGCGAACGAGGCCTCCGGGTTTGCTAATTTCTGCACAGGCCAGGGCTTCGGCCCCTGAGCGCTCAATATAAAATCGAGAGTCAATCGGTATGGGGCCACCGGGAAATTCTAGGTCGGCAAGTGTTTGGATCAAGTTTGGTGATTTTTGGAGTCCTGGCATAGTCGTTCCGCAAGGCGATACCCTGACTGTATCTTACCTTTGTCAGGTTAGGGGGTAAACGAGCAATGTCCAAGATCGATCGACAATCCTACAAAATCTAAGTTTTTAGGAACTTCCCGGAACTCACTTTGCTATAGTAGTGTCACTTTACCCAATCTCAAACCCTGCTTCAACACGGCTCTGCAGACCGACAAAAATTCGACGGTAGCCCAGACGCGATCGTTCTTGGCCTTTACCGGAAAAATAACTCGTCGGTCGTCGAGGTCGCGCAGGAAGAGCCCCTATCTAAGGAGATATAATCATTGTCACGTCGCTACCTGTTTACCTCTGAATCGGTCACTGAAGGCCATCCCGATAAAATCTGCGATCAAATTTCAGATACGATTTTAGATGCCTTACTGACTGAAGACCCCAAAAGCCGCGTCGCAGCCGAAGTTGTCGTCAACACCGGCTTAATGCTGCTGACGGGCGAAATTACCACTAAAGCTCAGGTAAATTACATAGAATTAGCCCGGAAAAAAATAGCCGATATTGGCTACATCCACGCTGACAACGGCTTTTCGGCCAATAGTTGCTCAGTGCTGGTGGCTCTTGATTCTCAGTCTCCCGATATTGCTCAAGGGGTGAATACAGCCCACGAAAGCCGGGAACAATCGAGTGAAGAGGAATTAGACGCCATCGGCGCTGGCGACCAAGGTTTGATGTTCGGCTTTGCTTGCAACGAAACGCCGGAATTGATGCCTCTGCCGATCAGTTTAGCGCACCGGATTTGCCGTCAACTGGCCGCAGTCCGCAAAACCGGTCAGTTATCTTACCTGCGTCCCGACGGCAAAAGCCAAGTTACAGTCATCTATGAGGACGGCAAACCTGTTGGCATAGATACAATTTTAATTTCTACCCAGCATACCGAAACGATCGGCGACATCACAGACACAGCGGCAGTTCAAGCCAAGATCAAAGAAGACCTGTGGACTGCTATCGTCGAACCGGTGTTTGCCGATATTAGCGTGAAGCCGGATGCAGAAACTCGCTTCCTTGTCAACCCCACTGGCAAATTTGTGGTCGGCGGGCCTCAAGGAGATTCGGGTTTGACGGGCCGCAAAATTATTGTGGATACCTACGGCGGCTATTCCCGTCACGGCGGCGGCGCTTTTTCTGGGAAAGACCCCACCAAGGTAGACCGCAGCGCGGCTTATGCTTGTCGCTACGTTGCTAAAAATATCGTAGCGGCTGGTTTGGCCCAAAAGTGCGAAGTGCAGTTGAGTTATGCGATCGGCGTTGCGCGGCCTGTTAGCATGATGATCGAAACTTTTGGCACTGGGAAAGTTGATGACGATCGCCTTTTGGAAGTTGTGAAGCAGCATTTTGAACTGCGTCCTGCGGGCATCATTCAAGCATTTAACTTGCAGAATTTGCCTGCTGAAAGAGGCGGCCGTTTCTATCAAGATGTGGCGGCTTACGGTCACTTCGGACGCACTGATTTAGATTTGCCTTGGGAGGAAACTGATAAGGCAGAACTTTTGAAAGAAGCTTTGAGCCAGAAGTTGTCTGGAGTAGCTGGATAGTACACTTTCGGGGTGCGCGCAGCGCACCTTATCCATAAATAATATCGGGTGCTACCAATGAATGTAGGGTGCGCTACGCGCACCTTATCCATAAATAATATCGGGTGTTCTTCGGCGCACCTTATCCATAAATAATATCGGGTGCTACAGATTAATAACGTAGCGTGCCTACTCCGCACCTTACAACAAAAAAAGAATAAATAAATGCGATTTTTCACACCTTTCCAATCTGCAATTCGCAGTTTGGTCTCTTCGCTCCAACAGCGGTTGGCGAATGGATTTTCTGCACCCAATCCATCTGGGCTGCCAAGTTCGTTTGCGACTAACAATCCTGGTGGAATTCGCGGCGTTTGGATACCCAGCACTGACTGCAAAGTTCTCACATCAAAAGAGCGAATTGCTGAGGCAATGGACTTTCTCGCCGATACGGGATTTAATACCGTTTTTCCTGTAGTTTGGAACGGGGGTTTTACGGCTTATCCTTCTCAAATTATGCGAGAAAACTTTGGGGTGGAAATTGACGCGCGGTATCAAGGTCGCGACCCCTTGGCAGAATTAATTGTTGAGGCAAATAGAGCCGGACTCAAAGTTATTCCTTGGTTTGAATACGGATTTGTGAGTTCTTACAATCGCAAGGGCGGTCATTTGCTGGCGAAAAAACCTGAGTGGATTGCCCGTGATGCCAGCGGCAATTTACTTAAGAAAAATAACTTTGACTGGATGAATTCTCTTGACCCGGAAGTGCAAGACTTTGTGCGGGGGTTGATGCTGGAAGTTGCTAAGAATTATCCGGTAAACGGGGTTCAAGGAGACGATCGCATTGCGTTTCCGGTAGAA
The DNA here is from genome assembly GCF_036702455.1 of Microcoleus sp. D2_18a_D3. Lineage (NCBI taxonomy): Bacteria > Bacillati > Cyanobacteriota > Cyanophyceae > Oscillatoriales > Microcoleaceae > Microcoleus > Microcoleus sp. D2_18a_D3. Next base: position 58,627 of record NZ_JAUBTK010000008.1, on the reverse strand, counting down.
GGCGGTTACGACGAAAAAACGGTTAAACGCTATCGAGAAGAATGCGGTAGAGCCGCACCATCGGATTGTAAAGAACAACATTGGGTGCAGTGGCGCGCTGATATTATTACTGAGTTTGTGGCTCGTTTACACCGAGAAGTGAAAGCTGTTAATCCTGATTTGCTGCTATCGATGTCGCCGAGTCCTTATGACTGGGGGCTGGTGGAATATTTGCAAGATTCTAAAGCTTGGGTTGACAAAAACTTGGTCGATCTGTTTCACCCGCAGTTTTATCGCCGCGATTTTAATGCTTACAAACAATTGGTCGATAAAATGATTGGGGGACAGCTTAGCGGGCAGCAAGTAAAGTGCGTGTCGCCCGGTATTTTGTTGGCGAATCGTGGCAGCAAATATAGCATAACTCCCGAACTGTTGTTGCAAGTAATTGCTTACAACCGCTCTCGCGGGATTCAAGGAGAAGTGATGTTTTTTTACGAAGGTTTGCGAGATAACGATAACGCTTTGGCTAAGGTTTTGAAAAAAGGGCCTTATGCTCGTTGAGAGATTGTCCCGCAATCAAGCTGTTTCCGGTTGGCTGCGGTCAACCGATTTTAGATTTTAGATTTTAGATTTTAGATTGAAGTATTGACCCCACGGATAAATTCGGGAGGCAAGTTTCATCGGATACAGGTTTTTTATTTCTGGACGGATGAATCCGGGGGCTTGTATCCTGGATGCTTTCGGTCAACCGCGCCGATCGCTATTTCAAACCAAGTTGGTATAAAATAAGATGTGGCACCATTCTCAATAAGCTTTGATTAACAGGCAAGATGCCTGTTCCACAAAGGGTGAATTTCCTTGTGGAACAGGCATCTTGCCTGTTGCGGGCAATGGTGCAAGATGTGAGTATAAAATGATATAGCAGAGCTAGGCCAGTTAAAAACCCAGCGAGGCCAAGCAGCAAGCGCTACTAATTGTCAAGCCGATCGCCCAAACAAACCCCATAATTAATAATTGGGGAGTTGCAAAAATAGTGGAATAAGACATATTTTAGAAGTGGTGCAAGCTTTTTTTTAGAAGTAGCGTTTTGTAGACACCATATTTTTTAAAGACAGTTTGAAAGAGCAATCTCAACCGCTCGCCAAAATATTAGGATAAATCAGTGACCTCAGCAGCAAGCCTCATCCAACAGCTACCCGAACTCAGCGATGCTCAATTCCATCAAAAATATTTGAAACAAAAACAAGGGATGCGAACCTTGGCAACTATATTGCCGCAAGTAGAACAGCAAAGTCTGGCTTTGCGGGCAGTAAAATTAGCTCTAAAAGTAAATTTAAAACTCGGCTCGAAGCTAGCAGGAACGGTAAAGCCAGAATTTCAAATAGCCACCATAAAATTAATCGACAAAATCCCCACTTCGCCACTGCTCAAAATTCAACTGCTGGCCCTAACAAGTTCGGATATGGCAATTCCGATGCTGGTGGCCGCATTGAACCACAAAGAAAGTGCAGTGCGCCTTAATGCCATTCGAGCGATCGGGAAAATAGGCTCCGAAGCAGCAGTAATTGAATTAGCCCGATCGCTCGAATCCCAAGATTCCCAAATCCAAGCTTGGGCAGCTTGGGCTTTAGGAGAAATTGACTCGAAACCAGCCGCCCTAGCACTGCTCAAAGCCGTCAAACACTCAGATTCCAGGGTGCGCGCCTGGGCTGTTTGGGCATTAGGCAAAATTAACCCGAAAATAGCCGTCCCCGCGCTGCTGAAAGCCCTCAAACACAAAGACTCGGAGGTGCGCTGGCGGGCAGCCGTCAACTGCGGGAAAATCGGCGTCTCGGAGGTAGTTCCCGGGCTGCTGAATGCCCTCAGAGACGAAAATCACATCGTCCGCGCTAGGGCGGCGGCGGCTTTGGGGAAAATCGGCGATTCTGAGGCAGTACCCGGCTTAGTAGAATTGCTTCACGATGATCCCGACTCCTATGCAGTTTCTTTGAGGGCCGCCGAGGCCTTGGGACAAATCGGCACGGAAACGGCTGTGGCGGGGTTGGTGGAAGCCCTCAACCATGACGACTCAGACGTGCGGGGCAGTGCAGTTTCTGCCTTGGGAGAAATCAGCAGCGAGGTGGCTATGGTGGCCGTAATCGGGTCGCTCTCGGATCGAGATATTTTCGTGCGCGGCAGGGCGGCGGTTGCCCTTGGGAACATCAATACAGAGGGAGATGCGAAATTGCCAAAAATGGTGGTCGCTGGACTGGCGAGCGCAATTGGCGACAGCGAATCTTATGTGCGGTGGAGAGTTGCTGCTGCTTTGGGGGAAATTGGGACAGAGGAAGCTGTGGCAGGTTTGGTACGGCTGCTGGGGGACGAAGCTTCTGGAGTGCGCCAAAAGGCTGTTAAATCCCTCGGTCAAATTGGCTCAACGGCTGCTATTTTGGCTCTGGAAACAGCTTTAAATCGCGAATTTGCTGACGTTCGTGCGCTGGCTGCCCAATACTTGGCGGATGTCAGGACTGAGGCAGAAACAGTTGATTTTGAACCCTCTGTTTCCCCAGATTTATCGGGTGAAAAACTGCCGAAAATCCTGATTGCTTCGCAAGTAGAAGCCAGTGAATATATTGTCGATCGCGCTGCGGGGCGCGAGATTAAATACCTGATCTCGATCGGCAGTCCGGGTGTGCCGGAACCCAAAACTTTTCATCAAATCCCGAACCGAATGTGCCTGGAGTTTAACGACCTCGACACCCCCGTTGACGACCCTGATCAAATCTTGCCTACCCTTGAGGATATACTGAAAATTATTGACTTCGCCCTCAAAATGTCGTCGCAGGGAGGCAGTTTGCTCATCTGCTGCCAAAGTGGGATCAGCCGTTCAACGGCCACAGCTTTGACTGTTTGTGCTGCGCTGTTGGGTCGTGGCAAAGAACGGGAAGCTTGGGCGTTGGTGCTCGCCGCCAGACCCCAAGCCAAGCCGAATCGCTGGATGGTACACTTGGCCGATGAAGCTTTGGGTAGAGACGGTAAGCTAGCACTGGCGATCGAATTGACTACCGTAACTCCAGAACTCGCAATTGCCAACAGTTGACATAAAGCATCCAGGATACAAGCCCCCGGATTCATTCCTTCGCAGACTCAGGACCCAGAAATAAAAAACCTGTATCCGAGAAACAAGCCCCCGAATTTATCCGTCGGGTCAATGCTTCAATTCTAAAATCTAAAATCTAAAATCTAAAATCTAAAATCTAAAATCGATTGACTCGCAGAAACCGGGTTTCTTTTCGCAAGACCTACAGTTATACTCAACTAACGAGACTTCACATCAGACTTGTCTTTGCGGGGCAACGATGCCAAAAGTCGATCGCCAGGGTGCAAAAGTTCGATCGGCTGCTGCATTTGTGACATTCTGTGCTATGAAGTTGTCGGATGCTCAACAAAAACCGTCAAGCAATCGTCGCATTGCTGGCAGCCCAAGTCCAAAGCCAAGGAATCGGGTGCATGGTCAACAGACAATATCAGCTTTGGGCGAATCACAGGCAAAACAGGTCAGAGAGAATTTTCTGCCTGGAAAATTCCACGCGGGGATAATTCACTGCGGGGATAAATTTTTATTTTTTTTGCCTGCTGCAGACTTTTACGAGCCGAAAAAGTAATTTGCCCACAGTCCTCAACAGCCTAATTATCTATTAGACATCAACCGAATTTAAGTGTCTCCTCTGAATCGACAAGAGTTTCAGATGCTTTTTCGCAGATGTCTACCGTCAAATAGACAAGCTTTTCCGTTTGGAGAACTTAAGAGCGTGGTAGATTTTAACAGAATACAGGGGTTGCATATGTCAAAAATTAACTTGCCAAACAAAACAGGACACGAAGCAAGTTTCTCGGTTGCCGTTTGGGAAGACCAGGGGGAATTGAATCCAGACGTAGAACCATTTAAGCCGCCGAAAAAAACCGTGAAAACGCGAAACGTTAACCCAAACAATACTAATATAGGTAAACAGATGCCACTTTTTATGGCCGGAGAAGTGGCTTCTGGAGAAACCGTGAATAAAAAAAAATCTAACCCTAATTTTGTAGAAAAATTATCCTTGAAAGTCAGCCAAAGTTTGCCATCTAAAATTGGCGGTTTGCCTATCCATCAAAAAATTGGCTACGGGTATTTGCTGGCAATAGGAATCGGCTTTGTGGGTTCGCTGAGCGGACTGGTGATTGCCGATTACTACCAAGGACAAGGATTAAAGCAATTCAATGATGCTCACCTACAAGCGCAATTGCTCGGCAATTTTAAAGAGGCAACCGTGGCGGCCCAATTGCAGGGTTCACAGCTAGATTCTTTTGTAGATAATTCGGTCAAGCTAAAACAGCAAGAAGAGCAGTTGGTTAAGAGTATTGTTAAGGCAAAATATCTGCGGTTGCGTATAGAAAAGTTTGCCGACAGCCAACCCGCTTGGCTGGCAGCAAAACCGGAAGTTATCAAGTTTTTAGTGCAAGATTGCACTAAAAATTTAGAAGCCTACGCCGATACTCTCAAGTCAACTTTGCAGGAAATCCAGCAATCGCAACTATCGCATCGGGACGTAGAGTCTGCCCGAAAATTGCTCGCAATCGAAAGCGGAGAAGGTGTAAAACAGCTCAACAGCAGCCTGGAAGAATTGAGCAAAATCCTCGATATTGCCCAGCAGCAAGAGGGCCAAGGCGGTGAAGTGATGGAAGAGGCCCAAGGAATGGAAAAAGCCATAATTATTATTAGTATGCTGCTGTCGGTAGTGGTGGCGGGAATTCTGGCTTACCGGACGAGTCGGGCGATCGCCCAACCTGTTATCAGCGTCACTCAGGTGGCCCAACAAGTAGCCGCTGAGTCTAATTTTGACTTGCGAGCACCCGTCACCGGACAAGGCGAAATCGGCTCTCTGGCTGCCTCTCTCAATCACCTAATAGAGCGAGTTTCGGGACATACAAAAGAATTAGAACAAGCTAAGGAAGTCGCCGTCGCCGCTAACACTGCTAAAAGCCAGTTTTTAGCAACTATGAGCCACGAATTGCGGACGCCTCTAAATGCGATTATCGGCTACAGTCAACTACTTTCAGAAGATGCCCAGGATGCGGGATTTGATGAGTTTGTACCCGACTTGCAGAAGATTGAACAAGCAGGGGCGCATCTGCTATCTTTGATTAACGATATTCTTGATTTGTCAAAAATTGAAGCGGGGGGTATGAAACTCGAAATCCAGGAGTTTGACATCGAATCACTGGTTGATAATGTTGCGAGTGCCGCGAAACCGTTGATAGAGAAAAATGGCAATGTTTTGGAGATTGAGTGCGATCGAACTGTGGGCATAATGCACGCAGATTTCAAAAAAGTGCGCCAGGTTTTGATACATCTGTTGAGTAATGCTGCGAAGTTCACCAAAAACGGTAGGGTGAAACTGAGTGTCAGGCGCATTGCAGGAAGTGGCAAATTGAATGCAGCAGGGCGATCGGCTATTGACAATTCAATGGCGGCCGATGAAACTCATTCTGGGGCGATCGCTTGTCCCCTGCTGAATGTTCAAGACTCGGATTGGATTTGTTTATCTGTTAAAGATACCGGAATTGGAATGTCGGAAGAACAACAGCACAAATTGTTTGAAGCTTTTGTGCAAGCTGACTGTTCAACAACGCGACCTTACGACGGCGCCGGATTGGGGCTGACACTTAGCCGCTACTACTGTCAGATAATGGGTGGGGAAATTTTGGTAGAAAGCGAAGAGGGGAAAGGGTCTATTTTCACTGTGCGGATACCGGCGGGAAACGGGTGATGTAATTTTTGGGCGAGAGATGTAGGGGGGTAGGCAGAGGGGCGAAAATTTATGTTTCAAACCTCTGGCTTTATGTCCAAATGCTTTAGTGTGGCTAGTGGGGGTGATCGTTCCGGGCGCGATATTTTATTTTTTTGCAAGGTCTATTTTAGATTTTTTCTAGTGCGTTTTGTTACACATTTTAAATATATTATTGCACTATTTACAGGTTTCGTATATAATAATTATATATTGACATTTTGCAAATTTGTTAACATAAAAAACGTTTATTTAAGGATGTGGATTGAGCCATGATTGACTGTCTCAATGCTGCTCGCTACTTCATTATCAGAGCTTATGAGGATGGTATAGAAGCTGAAATGACCAATATGAAGGTTCAAAAGCTTTTATATTATGCTCAGAGCTTACATTTGGCGCTGTACAATGAGCCATTGTTTGCAGAAGAAATCCAAGCGTGGCGCTATGGGCCTGTTTGTCCTCCTGCTTATAGATTCTACTGTGATTTTGAGGCTAAACAATTACCAATTCCTCCCAAAGAATCCTTGTCTGATTTTCCGTCTGAGAAGAAAGAACTTTTAGAAGAAATTTGGGAATACTTCGGTGGCTACCATGCTTATCGACTCAGCGATATGACTCACGGAGAATTTCCTTGGAAGAAAGCTCGTAAAGGTCTACCACCTCAAGCAAGTTCAACGGAGCCAATTCAGCTTAATGACATGAAGGAATTAGGCTATCAAAAGCTCGATCGCATAGAACGCGATCGCCCTGCATACGAACTAGCGATGTCTCAAATTGTAAAGGATGCGTTGGCTTCGGAATCATTAAATAGTATTGGCCAAGGAGAAGTGCATGACTGGCTCAACTCCCTTCTCGATTGAAGCATCCGATAATTTCAAGCGTTCTTTCAAGAAACTTGCAAAGGTTCACAGAGAAAACTTTGTTGCCATGATTGCAAAAACTTTGGAAGATTTAATTGACGATCAATACCCCAACAACTCTCGTAATGAACCTCTACCGGGAAAAACTCTGTTACCCCAAGAATGGACATTTCATAAATTGGAAATCAGGTTTGCAAAAGGGGCGTCGGGGCAAATTAGACTGATGTACTTGGTGAACGCTACTACTTGCACAATTAGACTGGTTTGGATTTACAGTCATGAGCAGTTTGCCAAACGGCCTGCTGATGACGATCTAAAGAGTGTTATCCGAGAAATTCTAGATTTTTAAATGTATGTGCTAACCGAAAATTTGGGGTTACTTAGGCATCCTTTTGTGTGGTTACGATGTTTGTTGGCTCTAGAATCAGACATCCATCAACTGATGAGAATTCGGGTAAGCTAGCCAACTTATTTTCAAACTCAGAGGGCTTCATTTGCTGGGTAGTGGTGCAAGAGTTAGGATTTTTGCTTCCTCAATCCCTACACAGATAGGGTTATATCGAGTTTCATCATTACTTATGCAGGACTACCGATTAGTTTAATAGGTTGCAATGGAGATAATAGCAATTTTCCCCTATCGAACTCAACCCAAATCCGCGCTCGAAAACAGGCGATCGCACTTCTTGGGCGATCGTCCGCATTTTACCGAATGCGGAGCACTATACAATTGCGCGTTTTGTCAATCGCCAAGATGCGGACGATCGGCGGAGGGCTTTGTGTCCGTTTATTCCAGGGGGTGTGTTTGAAGTTGTGTGCGATCGGGTTTAATTAAAAAACACAAATCCCGTAGTCCGTCGGGGGTTAAAACCCCCGCCGGACTGTTGCAACAAATGTAAAATATCAGTTGGAATGAACTTTTGCTAAAAGCTCGATCGCTTCAAAACCGCTTGTACTACAATTAAACTCTATACTCTCTTTACTAAAACCGATGGAAACCATCAATCTTAAAGAAGAAGTCCGCAGCTTAATCGATCGACTGCCTGAAAATTTTACATGGTCTGACCTGATCTCTGCAATTTATCTCAGACAAGCCATGAAACCCGAACCTATCCAAGTTAAACGCATAAAACAAGGTAAAAACATCCAATTGTTAGAAAAATTTAACATTCCTGATCGCTGCGAAGTTCTGATTGAAGTGCAGGAAGTTTCGCCTGTCAACCATGAGGAGAAACTGAAAAGGATGAAAGAGTTTCTGGCAGCTTTGTCAGATGAAGACAGAGAGGAATGGCAAAAAATTGGAGAATTCTTAGAAAGCGATCGCACAACCAATAGAAAATCATCGGTGATGCCTCCTAAAAAGCGCCGTGCACCACTGTTTGGCAGCGATAGGGATTTAATTTTAATATCTGACGATTTTGACAGCCATTAGAAGATTTCAAGGGTTATATGTAATGAGACTTCTGTTAGATACCCATATTAAGTAAAGATTCTGCGTTGGATGCCTATTCTATTAATCGACTTTGGGAAATTATGAAAAAGATGAAACAAAGTATTAGCAGTGTTTTGGTTTTGGGTGTGTGTCTGACTCCTCTGACTGTGCCGCTGATGGTGCAACCGAGTTTGGCGCAAAGTCAAAATTCACATGTTGAAAAATTAAAGCAACTCAGAGAACAAGCAAAGCAACAGGAAAGGCAAGGACAAGTGCGACAGGCAATAGAAACATGGCAGCAGATTCTAGCCATTGCGCGACAATTTAAAGAGAAAAAAAGTGAAGCTATAGCACTCAATAATATTGGTTATAACTACCACAGCATCTCCCAACCGCAAGAAGCATTGAAATACTTTAACCAAGCTTTACCAATTATGCGGTCAGTGGGCGATCGCAGGGGGGAAGCTGCTACTTTGAGTAATATTGGTGTAGCGTACAACAGCATTTCCCAACCGCAAGAAGCATTGAAATACTATAACCAAGCTTTACCAATTAGCCGGTCAGTGGGCGATCGCAGGGGGGAAGCTGATACTTTGAGTAATATTGGTGTAGCGTACAACAGCATATCTCAACCGCAAGAAGCATTGAAATACTTTAACCAAGCTTTACCAATTCTGCGGTCAGTGGGCGATCGCGCGGGGGAAGCTATTACTTTGAGTAATATTGGTGTAGCGTACGAAAGTATCTCCCAACCGCAAGAAGCATTGAAATACTTTAACCAAGCTTTACCAATTAGGCGGTCAGTGGGCGATCGCGCAGGGGAAGCTGTTACTTTGGGTAATATTGGTGTAGCGTATGCCAGCATTTCCCAACCGCAAGAAGCATTGAAATACTTTAACCAAGCTTTACCAATTCTGCGGTCAGTGGGCGATCGCAGGGGGGAAGCTACTACTTTGAATAATATTGGTTTAGCGTACAACAGCATTTCCCAACCGCAAGAAGCATTGAAATACTTTAACCAAGCTTTACCAATTTGGCGGTCAGTGGGCGAGCGCGCGGGGGAAGCTGATACTTTGAATAATATTGGTTTAGCGTACAAAAGCATCTCCCAACCGCAAGAAGCATTGAAATACTATAACCAATCTTTACCAATTAGACGGGAAGTGGGCGATCGCAGGGGGGAAGCTGTTACTTTGACTAATATTGGTGCAGCGTACGAAAGTATCTCCCAACCGCAAGAAGCATTGAAATACTTTAACCAAGCTTTACCAATTATGCGGCAAGTGGGCGATCGCAGGGGGGAAGCTACTACTTTGAATAATATTGGTTTAGCGTACAACAGCATCTCCCAACCGCAAGAAGCATTGAAATACTTTAACCAATCTTTACCAATTAGGCGGGAGGTGGGCGATCGCAGGGGGGAAGCTACTACTTTGAATAATATTGGTTTAGCGTACAACAGCATCTCCCAACCGCAAGAAGCATTGAAATACTTTAACCAAGCTTTACCAATTTGGCGGTCACTGGGCGATCGCGCGGGGGAAGCTGCTACTTTGAGTAATATTGATGCAGTAAACAACATAAGTCAACCACCAAGCAGAACAAATATCCCCCAAACTCCGAAATAAATAAAGTTATTTCCCTGCTATATGGGAGGCCATTAAGAACCGCTAAACTCTCGCCCACAAAGCCAAGCCGCCGCCCCTTCCCCTAGCGGCAATTATCCCATCTTCTACCAGAAAATATGCAAAAAATGCCTGCTTCCCCACACTCAAACTCAAAAATTCCGCCTCCCGCGCTTCACCGCCGCGAATAAATCCTTGATACACAGTTTTACCCAACAATTTCACAGTAATTCTGGTAAAATCAAAAGCTAAAATGTTTTTATTAACCAAAAACTTAGTGGGCCCGGAAAGAGTTAGTTTGATCGCCCCAACTTGCACCGAATTTTCTACCCTGCCGCTTTCACTATTCTCTTCCCCTTCCGCAACAGGTTCGGCCGCATAAGCAATTTGAATTTTCGCAATCCACTGAGGGATGTAACGTCCCGCACCCAACACAATCCCCGCTTTTTGTCGAGTCTTTTTGGTGCCAGTGATAAAGCAGAGTTGCCAGTTGCCGATTAACTGCTCGAAAGAATAGCGAATTTTATTTTTTTTCGAGTTTTTCTCAGCTTCTAGGAGGGCGGCGACTACAGCATCGGGAGATGGTTTAGAATTAGATTGGGCAGCTTGTTCTAGAATAGATAGATTTTCCATTTAATAATATACAGATTGGTATTTTAAGGGTGGTAGCTGAGTCGAGCTCCCCCTAGATTTTCCAAAAAATCGGGGATTAGGGGTTGACTTTTACTGCTTCTTCGCCATGATTGAGGGGGGCTTTGACTGCTTCTTGTCCCACCCCCTACTCGCCTTGTGTTTTGGAGGGCTAGGGACGATCGCATCTGTTAAATGCCTAAGTCCTAAAGCTGCAAGACATTGATAATATTAGCTGAAGTAGCGGAGAAAAACATGGTTGCGATCGCCCCCACAGACACAGAAATCATCGTCATCGGCAGCGGAATAGGCGGCTTGACTTGCGCTGCAATGCTAGCCCGCTATGGCTTTGAGGTTGTGGTTTGCGAAAGCCATTCGATCGCGGGCGGGGCCGCACACGGTTTTGAACGCGACGGATTTACCTTCGACTCCGGGCCCTCCCTGTACTCAGGATTATCCTACAGCCCGTCTGCGAATCCGCTGCGGCAAGTTTTGGATGCGATCGGCGAAAAACTCCCCTGCATCACCTACGATACCTGGGGTTGCTGTTTGCCAGAAGGCGATTTCGACACATCCGTTGGTGCGAGTCAATTTGGCGAAGTGCTCGCACAACTGCGCGGCGCCGAAGCAGTCGCCGAATGGCGGCAACTCCAGCGCATCATGGAACCCTATGCCAAAGCTTCCACAGCCTTGCCCCCCCTGGCTTTGCGCTTCGATTTGGGCAGTGTTTTTACCCTCGGCCAATTTGCGCCGGCTTTCCTGCAAAGTGCTGGCGACGCGATCGCACTTGCAGGCCCTTTCAGCAAAATTATGGACAAAAATGTCAAAGATCCCTTTGTCCGAAATTGGCTGAATTTGTTGTGTTTCCTGCTGTCTGGACTTCCCGCCGACGGAACGATCGCAGCCGAAGTCGCTTTCATGTTCGCCGACTGGTATCGCCCGAATGCAGTTTTGGACTATCCGATCGGCGGTAGTGCAGCTTTGGTAAATGCCCTGGTACGCGGTTTAGAGCGCCACGGAGGGCAGTTGCTGCTAAATTCCCACGTTGCAGAAGTTTTGGTGGAAAACAACCGGGCTGCGGGCGTGCGGCTGCGATCGGGCAAAATTATTCGATCGCACAAAGCCGTCGTCTCCAACGCTTCCGTTTGGGATACGCTGAAACTGTTGCCCGAAACCTCAGTCCCCCAAAGGTTTCGGCAACAGCGGCAGGCGACGCCCGAGTGCGACAGCTTCATGCACCTGCATCTGGGAATAGATGCAGCCGGAGTGCGATCGGACTTAGCTTGTCACTACATCTTCGTCAAAGACTGGGAAATGGGCGTTTCGGCCCCTCAGAACGTTGTTCTCGTCTCGATTCCCTCCCTCCTCGACCCCCACCTCGCGCCTCCGGGAAAGCAGGTCATTCACGCATATACCCCCGGAAACGAGCCTTACGATTTGTGGCAAAAGCACGCGCGCACCAGCGAAGAGTACAAGCTGCAAAAACAAGCGCGCGCCGAGGTAATCTGGGAAGCCTTAGAGAGAATTATCCCCGATATTCGATCGCGCTGCGAAGTCACCTTAGTTGGGACACCCCTCACCCACGAACGGTTTTTGCGCCGCCATCGCGGTTCCTACGGGCCGGGAATTCGGGCGGGTAGCGGCTTGTTTCCCGGGCCGAGAACGCCTTTAGCGGGGCTGTTTTGCTGTGGAGATTCGACGTTTCCGGGAATTGGTTTGCCGGCTGTTGCTGCTAGCGGGGCGATCGCCGCCAATACGATCGCACCTGTGCACAAGCATTTGGAAATGCTGCGGGATATTGGTCTAAAAAATTAGACTTATTGCCTAAATTTTTGAATGATTGGGCCACCGCAAATTAACCCAGATTAACGCAGATATTTTCCTGAGTGTTTGGGAATGAATGCAATTGGAGTCGAGTTTAGATAATCATTAATTAATTAGGTTTGTAGTGAGGAATCCAATTCCTCATAAAATACAGAGGAATTGGATTTCTCACTACAAACACCTTATTGTTGTCTCCTGTATTTGCCGCCCTTGACGATCGCACATTCTTCTGCCCGGATTTTCAATCAGCGGATTTTTAACTGATTTTAAAATTTGGTTGCAAAACTTTGGTACAATCGGTCAAAGACGACCTAAATCTGTCAGCATAGAAATAGATAGTTCGATCGCAAAGAGGCCACCGTGCAACCCGTAGACTTTACAACTTTAACCGCAGCTTGCAGCGAACTGCGAGCCCAATGGCTGCCAGCGCGCTTAGAACAAGTCTACCAGCGCGATCGATTTACCGTGTCCCTAGCCCTCCGCACGATGAAAGGGCGTGGCTGGATAGACCTTTCCTGGCATCCTGTGGCCGCCCGCATCTGCGTCGGCGACCCCCCGCCCCGCATTCCCGACACCTTCACCTTCAGCGAACAACTGCGGCACCAACTCAGCGGTTTAGCCTTAGTTTCCATCGCCCCCGTTTCATCCTGGGAAAGAGTCATAGATTTGCAATTCGCCAAACGCCCCGGAGAACCCGCCCTCTGGCACCTCTACGCCGAAATCATGGGTAAGTACAGCAACGTCATCCTCACCGCCCAAGACAACCTCGTTGTCACCTGCGCGCACCAAGTCAGCGCCAAACAGTCCACCGTCCGTCCCATCCAAACCGGGCAACCCTACGAAATGCCCCCGTCTTTGACCGATGCAGTGCCGAGTCTGAGCGAATCTCAAAACCGCTGGCAATCACGAATTAGCCTGGTTCCTGGACAATTAAAGGGCAATCTGTTGAAGAATTACCGAGGGATGAGTAAAGCCTTAGTTTTGTCAATGATTCGATCGGCTTCTTTAGACCCCGAACAATCCACCGACAGCCTCAATCCCGACGACTGGCAGCAACTATTCCAGCGCTGGCTATACTGGCTGCAATGCCTAGAAAACTCCAAATTTCACCCTAGTTTTACCCCCGAAGGCTACACCGTCATCGATTGGCCGACACCAGAACATCACAATGTAGGGGCGGTGTCGTGCCCGCCCTCTGATTCTTCCTTCCTGACATCCGTTAAATCCGTTACAGAATCCGTTGCCGAACTTCCTTCTTCCGTTCAAGAATTACTTAACAGCTACTACACAGGCGAAATCAATCAAGAAGTATTCGCCCAACTGCGGCATCAGCTTACCCAAAAACTCAACAATGTCTTAGCCAAACTGCGCCTCAAAGCCAACACATTTAAAGAACGTTTACAGCAATCAGCAGACGCAGACACCCACAAATCCCAAGCCGACTTGCTGATGGCAAATTTGCAGCATTGGGAACCGGGAATGAAATCAATTTCTCTCCCCGACTTTGAAACCGAGAAACCAGTTATCATTGCCCTAAACCCGGAAAAAAACGCAGTTCAAAACGCTCAAGCCCTCTACAAAAAACACCAAAAACTTAAAAGAGCTCGCATTGCAGTAGAACCTTTGTTAGCCGCCGTACAGGAAGAAATCGACTATTTAGAACAAGTTGAAGTAGCACTTTCGGTGTTGGAAACCTACCGCAACACCCAAGATTTGCAAACCCTCGCCGAAATCCGCGAAGAACTGATCCAGCAAAAATATCTAGACGTACCAGATTACCGCAGTACCGACAAAAATGCTGCGATCGAATTTCACCGCTACCAAACCCCCAGCGGCTTTGAATTATTAATCGGGCGCAACAATCGCCAAAATGACCAACTCACTTTTCGCACCGCCAACGACTACGACTTGTGGTTCCACACCCTAGAGATTCCCGGAAGCCACGCTTTGCTGCGTCTCAAACCCGGTACTGTGGCTGAAGAAACCGATTTGCAATTTGCCGCTGACATGACTGCTTACTACAGTCGCGCCCGCCACAGCGAACAAGTTCCTGTGGTTTATACAGAACCGAAATATGTATACAAGCCGAAAGGTGCTAAACCTGGTATGGTTGTATACAAGCAGGAGCGGATTGTCTGGGGCAGACCGCAGCAAGCTCCGGCTTGAGTTATACAAAGTGAAAAAAAGGGTCGATCGGCAATCGAAACTTGTTTTTACCCAAAATAACGGGTTTGGAACCGATAAACCTAGGCAGGAACCGGGTTTTTGAACCGAGGTTTGATTATACAAAGTGACCGAAAGTGCGATCGTCCCCTCAAAATTAAAATTAGTCTGTAATGTAAAGTTTTATTACAGAAAATTAAATTTTGTTGTTATAATACCGCTTAAGAGGGATGATATTTCTTTTAGAACCCTTTGCAAAGAAACGTGCAACTTGGGTTTCCTCACTGTGAGAAAAACACTGTGGGAAAACAACACAACGGATTTAACTATTTGTGTAGACCAGCTTTAGCTAAAGCTGGTCGTTTCTGTTGAAACCTTAAACCCAAGCTCGGACAAATTTAGATTAGCGATTTTAGATTTTAGATTAAAACCGCCAATCTAAAATCTAAAATCCCAAAAGCCTGATCCTAGAAAGTAAACGTCGTTCTGACAACCCCAATCACCAAATCAGAATTATTCTTATTGTGGTCAGGAGCAGTCAGCCAAATCAGACCAGGAGTGACAGAAATATTGTCGCTCAACTTAAACTGATAGAAACCTTCAAGGTGCAGCGAAGTATCCTTATCTTCCGGCAAAGTCCGATTAGTAGAACTCGTCACCCGCGGCTCCATACCTACCACAATCCCCGCCACATTTCCTTCTTTCAACAAATCGGGAAAAGCCAAAGTAACTGCCCAGTTCCAGACTTTTTGATCCCCCCGCTGCACAGAACCCGTAGGAGTAGTCAAGTTGGATAAAATGCGCTGGTTGGTGTAACCCGCCCAACCGCCAATTGCAAATCTCCGGTTCAACTGCCACGAAGCTTGCGCGCCGTAGGAATTACTAGAAACTGGCAGATTGCTATCGCTGTCGAGCCCGAAGGAAGCCAGACGCACCGGGAAATTAGAAGCATTGCTGCCGGTACCGGTAACGACGTTGTAGGAATTAACGTAAGTTAAACCTAAAGCAATGCTGTCGCTCGGTTTGAAAGTCAACTGAGCCAAACCGCCGTAAGCACCGTTGAACAAACCGTTACCCCGCGTCGGGTCCGCAGCATTGCCGGTCATATATCCCAAACTCAGTTCGAGTTTTTCCCCAAACTGATGCCGCATAGCGATGCCAGAACCCCCAATCAAATAGTAAATTGGGTTGCGAGTACCGAAGTTAGAAAGAGCGCCGTAGCTGCCGTCTCCGTCAAAGTAAGGGTTGACAGTGTTAACAAAATCATCAGCAGCGCCGGCATTAGCTTCGAGAATTACAGTAGTGCTTTTGCCGATAGGGAATTGGTAAAGCAGCGCATCTAAACCTACTGTATTGCTAGCCTCGCCAAAAGGCCCGGCATTAAACCGCAATTCCCCTTCAGCGGTTTTCGTATTATTAGTAGAAAATGAGCCCAAATTTAAAACTTGCAGTCGAGTTCTCAGCAAATCTTCTCCAGAGAAACTCGTGTCAAAATTGAGACGAACCCTGCTGCCAAAAGCCGTGGTTTTATCAGCGTCGCGGCCCTCGGCATCCTCTCCCCTGGCGATACCCGCCAAACCAAATATCACTTCGCCGTTGAGTTTAGTCGTAGTCGAAAACTGATTTGCTTCTAATTCAGAGGTACGCGCTTCCAAAGCATCGACGCGGCCGCGCAAAGTTGCCAATTCCGTCGCAAATTCTTCTTGCAACCTTTGCACAGAAGCCAAATCTTCTCGCGTCGCCAGATTTCTGGAACCGCCTTGAATTAGCTCGCTAACTTTATCCAAACACGCATTTAAACCCGCTGCAAACTCGTAGCGAGTCATCGCCCGGTTGCCGCGAAAAGTGCCGTCAGGATAGCCAGCTATGCACCCGTAGCGCTCTACTAGAGACTGCAAAGCTTGGAACGCCCAATCGGTTGGTCGAACGTCGGAAAGTTGCGACACAGATGTTACTTGGCCGGCTGCATTTTCGCTGCTACTTCCTTCTGTGCTGTATTCGTTGATTTGTTCTAAAACATTAGACTGTGGTTGAGGTTGGGTACTTGGATTTGGCGATTGGGAAATCTGCTCTTGGGCGCTTAAATTAGCCAGTGGTGCGGCGGGTTGCGTTTCGGTTAAGTTTGCGGGCGCTACTGCGGGGATTTGCTCGGCGACTGGTTGTTCGGGACTTAAATTTGCGGGCGCTACTGCGGGTTTGGTTTCGCCTAAATCTGCTGCAACTTCCGGTATTTTTGCTTGTTCGGCAACTGGGGCGCTCAAATCGTTAGTGAAGCCCTCGTAGAGGTTCGCACTTTCTTTCTCAATAGTATCAACAGTCAAGTTGCTAGCTAGTGAGGCTGGTTCGGCTGTCTCAGGCTTTGCCGTCTCAGACTTGGCTGCCTCGGTTGCAGCACCTGCTAATTGCAATTTATCAGCTTGAGCTGCCGTGGCAATTTCTAAAGGTTGCTCTGCTGCTAGCGTCGTGGAAGATACGACTAAACTTGCTGCTAATACAGCGGGACTAACTAAAAGTCCCTTCCACAAAAATTTGGACATTTTTTCCTCACACCACATTGAGCCGATCGCCGGTTCCGAAGATTTAGGCGTTCGCAAATCACCCTCAATATTCCGCCTAATAGTATTTCTTGTCAACAATCGGGGAAATCACTGCTGGAGAGTGCAGTTTTGCTGTGGTTGATTTGACAAAAACTCCGTTTATTCCCAAAATCCTTGGTTTGACCTAGATACCTAGATAGAAATCTGGTTGATGGCTGGATATTGCGTAAGTTATCCCTCAGTAAGATTAATATTGACAGAACTGGCGCTAACACATCGTTTGATCGGCTACAAATACAAGTGAAAAAACTCAAATACGCCCTAGTTCACGAATGGTTGACGCCCTTAGCTACTGGCGGTTCAGAACTCGTAGTACAGGAAATTCTCAAACACGTAGACGAGGCAGATGTCTATGCCCTCATCGACTTTGAATCGGCCAATCCCGAAAGCTATCTTTTCGGGCGACAGATTGGCACAACATTTTTGCAGCACTTTCCCGCAGCCCGCAGTGGCGTCCAAAAATATTTGCCATTTCTGCCGATCGCGATCGAACAACTAGATCTGCGAGAATACGACATCATCCTCTCATCATCCCATGCCGTCGCCAAAGGCATCCTCAGCAGTCCCCAGCAAATGCACGTCTGCTACTGCCACACGCCCATGCGCTACGCTTGGGACTTAACTTTTGACTATTTGCGTAGCAGCAAAGCGGGACGGGGCATCCAGGGTTTGCTGACGCGATATTTGTTGCATCGACTGCGGCAGTGGGACGTAATTTCCGCCAATCGCGTTGATTATTTCATCGCTAACTCTCAACACACTGCGCGCCGAATTTGGCGATGCTATCGGCGGCGGGCCGAGGTGATTTATCCGCCGGTAAATATCGAGCGATTTTCCTTGATGCGGCAAAAACAAGACTTTTACGTCACCGTTTGTCGGTTGGTAAGTTACAAAAACGTAAGTGCGATCGTCCAAGCATTCAATCAACTCGGGCATACTCTAATTGTCATCGGTACCGGGCCAGAATTAGAAATGATTCGGCAAATCGCCAAACCCAACGTG
Organism: Microcoleus sp. D2_18a_D3; assembly: GCF_036702455.1. NCBI lineage: Bacteria > Bacillati > Cyanobacteriota > Cyanophyceae > Oscillatoriales > Microcoleaceae > Microcoleus > Microcoleus sp. D2_18a_D3. Next base: position 40,711 of record NZ_JAUBTK010000008.1, on the reverse strand, counting down.
CAAGTGCTCGGCTGGCAGCCCGCCTCGATAGTGGAAAAGTACATGGCCGAGGCGAAAGCCTTTGTATATGCAGCTTGCGAAGATTTTGGCATAGCTTTGGTAGAGGCTCAAGCTTGCGGAACACCGGTAATTTCCTATGCAGCAGGGGGCGCTTTGGAGACAGTGCTCGACATTCGCCAACACCCAGAGACAGGGACTGGTTTATTTTTTTCCTCCCAAACCGCAGCAGCATTAGTCGAAGCTGTCGAGGAATTTGAGCAGTTGCAAGGCAAATTTGAGCCAGAAATCAGCAGGTTGCGCGCTGAACAGTTTGCCCCCGATGTCTTTGGGCAGCGCTATCTAGCTTTTGTGGAACGCTGCTATCAGGAATTTCAATCCCGTGATTTTACTCAGTCTGGGGCTTGAGAGTGCCAGAACCCGATAGCGGGACAATCTTCCTTCTGCCTTTGTATAAGTGCCTTCAGAAGACCTCTGCATAAGTGCCTTGTGCCTTCTTCCTTCTGCCGCCAGAAGCCCTCTTCCTTCTTCTTTCTGCCTTTTGAAGCCTTCAGAAGGCAGAAAATTGAGTATTGGAAACATAATTGAGAGAACAAAGTGTCTTGAGGCTTTATGATCAGGACTGTGTGTGGTGTGAAGTGAAGGAGTAAGATGACTGCCGACAGCCAACTAATCTCCGGCAAGGTAATTCGAGCGATCGCAAGACGCGGTTTTGGGTCTGTCCTGCAAGGAGATAGACGCATAAGTCGTTCTTTACAGAGCCTCGACGGAGAACTTTTCAAGCGGTTATTTGATATCCTGTTTTCCTTATCGGTTCTGATCCTGTTTGCTCCGGTTTACCTGCTTTTGGCTTTCTTAATCGCCTTAAGCTCGCCCGGTCCTATTTTTTACGTACAGGAACGAGTAGGCAAAAACCGTAAAAGGTTTTATTGCCTTAAATTCAGAACGATGGTGGAAAATGCGGACGATATATTGCTGGAAATCATGGAAAATTCTCCGCATTTGCGTCAAGAGTTTGAGGACAATTTCAAGCTAAAACAAGATCCTCGAATTACCTGGATTGGAAGATTTTTACGAATGACCAGTTTAGACGAGTTTCCCCAGTTTTGGAATGTTTTAAAAGGAGATATGAGCGTCGTCGGCCCCAGACCTTTAGTTGAAGAAGAACTGCCGAGATACGGCCGTCACATCAACAAAATTCTTACCATAAGACCTGGAATTACAGGCTTGTGGCAAGTGTCCGGTCGCAACGACATTCCCTATCCCCGCCGAGTCCAAATCGACCTCTATTACGCAAATGACAAAAACCTTTGGATGGATATGTGGATTGTTTTCAAAACAATTGGAGTTGTGATTTTTCCCAAAAATAACGGCGCATATTAATTTTTGTCCGCAGTCAGCAATCGGTAGTTAGTTTTATTTGTTACTGACCACTGATGCTGACTACTGACAGCAAGCGACAAACTCTTTGTCAAAACTTAACAGTTCCTGGATGCCGGTCGAATAATTGTGTGCTTAACTAAAGGGGCAAATAGTTAAATAAACCTACCTCTTCTTCATCTAGAAAGATCAGTTCTTCTAGATAGACTACTGTAGGTTTAGGTGTTAAGCTTAACTCTATAACCTTTGGCTTAAGGGGGATAGCCTACTTATCTTGGGATAGCCCACTACCCAACAGCGTAGGAAGTAAACTTCAACTGGCTTTAGGTAACTAAAGTTAAGTTTGAGTAAGTTTTATAAAGCAGTTTGAGAATACGGCCGGCAGGGATCAACAGCCTCTGCCAAAAAATTTATTGTGAATTAACACAGCCTGTCAAAGGAAAATCAGATGACCCAACGTAAGCGAGCGCTAATAACAGGTATTACAGGTCAAGACGGCTCGTACTTGAGCGAATTACTGTTAGAGAAAGGATATGAAGTTCACGGCATTATCCGGCGCAGTTCTAGTTTCAATACCGATCGAATTGACCACATCTATGTCGATCCTCACAGCGAGGGTGCGCGCCTGTTTCTACACTACGGCGACTTGACGGACGGCACCACTCTCCGCCGGATATTGGAAGAAGTTCAGCCGGTAGAAATTTATAACTTAGGCGCTCAATCTCACGTTCGAGTCAGTTTTGACTCGCCGGAATATACGGTTGACACAGTAGGAATGGGAGTATTGCGCCTGCTAGAAGCAATTCGGGACTATCAGCACCGCACCGGCATTGAAGTGCGGTTCTATCAAGCAGGTTCTTCGGAAATGTTTGGTTTGGTACAGGAAGTTCCGCAGAAGGAAACAACTCCTTTTTATCCCAGAAGTCCTTACGCCTGCGCCAAAGTTTACGGACACTGGCAAACAGTAAATTATCGCGAATCTTACGGACTTTTTGCCTGCAACGGCATCTTGTTCAATCACGAATCTCCCCGCCGTGGCGAAACTTTTGTAACTCGCAAAATTACTCGCGCCGTGGCCAGAATAGTCGCCGGCAAGCAGAAAAAGATTTACTTGGGCAATCTCGATTCCAAGCGGGACTGGGGCTATGCTAAAGACTACGTGCGGGCGATGTGGCTGATGCTGCAACAAGACAAGCCTGACGATTATGTCATTGCTACCAACGAGACCCATTCCATTAAGGAATTTCTCGATTTGGCTTTTACTTACGTCAATTTAGATTGGCAAAAATATGTGGAGTTTGACGAACGCTACTTGCGTCCTGCAGAAGTCGAACTGTTGATTGGCGATTCGACTAAGGCACGCCAGCAATTAAATTGGGAACCTTCTGTAACTTTTCAGGAGTTAGTACATTTAATGGTAGATGCTGACATGAAAGCTTTAGACGAGCAAGGACGGGGTTCGGGCAACGGATTTGATTAAGTCGCTAAATCAAGCCGTCAGTGCAAACAATTTGTAGGGGTAGGGCCCCGTGTCTACCCCTTTGGCGAAAGTCGCGCACCCGAGGATTGCCGCTGCACACACTTCACAACTGATCGGAGGATTGTTACAGCTATTAGCACGATCGGCATTCAAAGAAGCAGCTTAATTGCTCGCCAATTTTTCGGCTGTGCGGGCTAAAAAAAACATTAAAATGATAGTTGGGGAGTCGCGACCCTTATATCTAACTTTCGGGTGTGCACGGCGCAAATTGTGCCTATCTGCTGCAGCTAAAACAAATTTCTGGACAACCTCATCCTGTAGCTGAAAGCTTTTTTTGCTAAAGCAACAATTTTAGAATTGAAATTGTCGATCGACCCTTATTCAAAATCCCGAGGCTAAAATTATGACAAGCTTGGATTTAAGCAACAAACGCATTCTAGTCACGGGCGGCGCCGGTTTCTTGGGCCGTCAGGTAATCGACCAGCTAGTGAAAGCAGGGGCCGATGCTGATAAAATTTCGGTAACTCGATCGCGCGACTGCGACCTCCGCGTTATGGAAAACTGCAAGCGCGCCGCCGACCAACAAGATATCATCATTCACCTCGCCGCCCACGTCGGTGGCATCGGTTTAAACCTAGTCAAACCCGCTGAATTATTTTACGACAATTTGATGATGGGCGCGCAACTAATCCACGCAGCCTACGAAGCCGGAGTCGAAAAATTTGTCTGCGTCGGCACCATTTGCGCTTATCCCAATTTAACCCCAGTTCCTTTCAAAGAAGATGACCTGTGGAACGGCTATCCAGAGGTAACTAACGCACCTTACGGAGTAGCGAAAAAAGCCTTATTAGTGCAACTGCAATCCTACCGCCAGCAGTACGGATTCAACGGTATCTACTTGCTACCAGTAAATCTGTACGGCCCGGAAGATAACTTTGACCCGAAAAGTTCCCACGTCATCCCCGCATTAATTCGCAAAGTCCACGAAGCCCAAGAAAGCGGAGACAAAACACTGCCAGTTTGGGGCGACGGCAGCCCTAGCCGCGAGTTTTTGTATTCCACAGATGCCGCGCGGGGAATTGTGATGGCAACGCAAGATTACAGTGAATCTGATCCGGTAAATTTGGGAACGAATAGCGAAGTGAAAATTCGCGATTTAGTGGAAACGATTTGCGAATTGATGGGATTTGAGGGTGAAATTGTTTGGGAAACAGACAAACCGAACGGTCAGCCACGCCGCTGTTTGGATACGGCAAGGGCTAAGGAAAAGTTTGGTTTTGTTGCGGAGGTGCAGTTTAAGGATGGGTTGAAAAATACGATTGATTGGTATCGAAAACACGCAGCGTAAGTGTGAAAACCAGGTTTCTTGAAGAAACCTGGTTTTTTTTGAACAGGTGGTGCATGGAACTAAATCAACAGAAAGAACTTTTCAGTAAAGCTTATGTACGCGCTGTGGCGGCAGTTGCGGGTTTGTCTGTAAATCAGCTAGAAGTAGACGACGACAGCATCGATTTGCATATCGTGGCAAGAGGTGGTGGCGGAATCATCTTTTCCCCTGAGCTGAACTTGCAGTTAAAATGTACTTCAAAGGATATACTCGATCGGCAATTTATCCGATATCCGCTCAGGATCAAGAACTATAACGATTTGAGAATCAACTCGCAGGTGCCGCGCATCTTAGTTGTAGTTTTAGTGCCGGAAAATGTCGAAGACTGGTTGCAGCAGTCAGAAACAGAAATGTGTATTAAAAATTGTGCCTACTGGGTGTCGCTGCGGGGACAGCCAGAAAGACAAAATACAACTAATATCACTGTTGAGCTGCCCCGCTCTAATCAGTTCACAGTAGAAGCTCTTAAGTCTATCATGCAGCGTCTTAGCCAAGGAGGTTTACCATGAAAGTAACTGTACGAGACTACAAAATTCTTCAGACTATAGAGCCAAATGTGCTAGAAGAGCACTTGCAAACAACCGACTGGCAAAAAGTTGCTTTAGTTTATGAAAATACCTTGATTTGGCACAAAAAAGATGATAACGGTCAACTTTTTGAAATCAAGCAGCCTTTGAGACAAGAATTTGATGCCCCTCAGCTTATGGGTGAAGCTATAAAGACGCTAGAAATAGTAGAAAATCGCTCGCAACTAGAGATTCTCAGCGATTTAATCACTTCATTGCCTAATGTTGAAATCCAAGGATGGATTAATAAACTGCACGGGGAAGCATCGGGAACCTGCCAAGTGATAGTCATGGGATTTGTGGTGGGTAAATTGAGGAAAATTCATCTGGAATTGAGGGAATCAGATTATCAGTTGGCTCTAAAAGCTTATGAAGAGCGATCGCCCGTAACCTGTTTTGGCGATTTAATTAAAGAAAATGACTGTTTTGTGTTAAAAAATCCGCGCGATTTTGCTCTGCTGACTGAGGCATAATTAATCAAATAGTTGGGGAAATACTTGTTAGGTTCAAATTTGAACCAACAATAAATTTGCCGTTTTAGCAAGTCTAAATCGATCTCGACTGAAATCATATAAAACTTACATTTGGGAAAGCCAATGATGGCCGATCGCACCCACAATTATATCTCACCGGAAGAGTATCTGAAGTTAGAAGAACTCAGTCAGCTCAAACACGAGTATATTCAGGGCGAAACCTATGCAATGGCTGGTGCAAGTGATGCTCATGTGACAGTTGCCGGCAACTTATTTGCACTTTTGAGAAATCATGTTCGGGGTAGTGGCTGTCGTGTTTATATGTCTGACATGAAAGCCAGGATTGAAGCGAAGAATATTTACTACTATCCTGACGTGATGGTAACGTGGGACGAACGGGACAAGGCATTTCAATCTTTTAAAATATATCCTTGTTTAATTGTCGAGGTTTTGTCTAACGGTACGGAAGGATTCGATCGGGGCGATAAGTTTGCTGACTATCAAGAATTAGAAACGCTGCAAGAGTATGTGTTAATTAGCCAAAAACGGCAGAGGGTAGAGTGTTTCCGCCGTAATGCTGAAGGGTTGTGGGTTTTGTATTCCTATACTCAAGGAAGCGAAATTCACTTGGCTAGCGTAGATTTTCGCACAGGTATTGATGCTATTTATGAGGATGTAATTTTTACTAAGGAAGATTCAGAAGCAGAATTTGATGAACTGCGATCGAGGGGATAAATGGAAAGTGCGATCGCACATCGGTTCAGGAAGGGCGATCGCTTTTGATATATTTAAAATGCCAGCAAGAAAGCGCCGATCATTTGTAAGATATGGATGACAGACTCAATAGACACTCCCAGTGAAGTGGCCAACGACCAGATCGCTGTCGCTATTTCCGTAACACCGGCACCTGAACTGATTAAAGCTATCAACTGGCTAAGAAATTCAATAACAGCGGGTCCGTTAGCAATTAAGCCAAACAGAGCCGCAACAGAAACAGAGCCCACCTTGAGAGCTTCGAGTAGTCCCGTTAGCTGCGCGATCGCGTCTGGGCCTTGGGTGTGAATGTAATCTAAAATTTGTGTGATTGCTGCTACGAGTGCATCCATGCTTATTTCCTTTTAGGGTCAAATACCTACTACGATAAATCAATACTCTTAGTCAACTAGCTGAAAAAGCAGCTCAAAAAATAGTCTGATCATTTCAAACAAGCTCAAATCATTTCTCATATCGATCCGAGGCCAACAAACAACTATTTATTAGCTTTAACCCGTAATTTTTCTTACAATTCTTCTATGCTTATCAATGACATCAGCAACCTCTTTGACTGTCTCCTTTTGTTCTTGCGACAGCGGACATTTTAGCTTAGGTTCTCTTTTGGGTTGGTCAGCCATGAGCTTAAGCCTCCAATTTTTTGCTATAGTTTATTAGCGGATAATTATCGCTTATCTTTGGATAATATCATTATATTCACAGTGATGTCCAGTCATAAAACGTCAGAAAATGTAAGTTATTTTACCTGACGCTAACTCTCAAAAACAGTCAAATGTTGCCATCCATGTCATAAAATGTCATAAAATAGCAGGTATAATAGGCGAAACCCCTAAACTTAACTCACCGATGGACGTTAAAGAAGTCTTGAGATTTGCCGATGACCTGGTTTTCGCTAAGACGGGAGAACATTTGGAGGATCTGCAAGAAGCTATCCTGGGGGGTGTATGGGAAGGTCAAAAATACTCTCAAATCGCAGAAGTATCGCATTGTAGCGAAGGTCACGTCAGGAATGTAGCTTCAAAATTATGGAAGCGTTTATCAAATGTATTAGGTGAAGAAGTTACTCCATCGAATTTACGATCGGCACTTGAGAGGAGACAAGTATTCATCGTTTCACAAAATTTTGGTAATGATTTTGTATTTTGTAACGTTAATGTTAGTACAGATAGCCAATCTTCAGAAGTTCCAAAAACCCGATCGCCCTCAACCCCCACCTCAGACACCTCCCAACCCCAAACCAGACTAGACTTAGCAGACGCACCTCATATTTCATTATTGTGCGATTCGCCTGATGGCGATAGCTTCGCTTCACGCACATCCGAACTCGCCACCCTGGAAAAATGGATCGTCCAAGAAAAGTGCAACCTCGCAGCAATATCAGGACTCAGCGGCATCGGCAAAACCGCACTTTCGCTCCACCTCATCCAAAAAATTCAGCATAACTTTGAATACGTCATCTGGCGAAGTCTCCGCCACTCCCCACCGTTAGAAACTACCCTAAAAAATCTCCTAGAATTTCTCTTAAATAAACCCGAAATCGAACTCCCTACCAGCATCCCCGATCGACTTTCCCTATTAATGGAATTTCTGCGAAAAAACCGCTGTCTCATTATCCTCGATGACGTGCAAACCATTCTCTGCAGCGGACAACTAGCAGGAAATTACCGCCCCGAATGCGAAAATTACAGCATCCTCTTCAGACAAATCGGAGAAACAACCCACAACAGTTGTTTAATCCTCAATAGTTGGGAACCACCCAGAGAAATTACCGCATTAAAAGGTGAAAATTCACCAGTTCGCAGCTTACAACTCAAAGGCATAGGTACAGCAGCAGCCGAAATTTTCCGGCAAAAAAGTTTACTCAATCCCGAAACATGGGAAAACCTAATTAACACCTACCGAGGCAATCCATTGTGGTTAAAAATAGTCGCCACCACCATTCAAGAAATATTCCGAGGTAGGGTTGCAGAATTTTTAAAATATGATAGGCTATTCTTAGGGGAAGAATTGGCAGCAACATTGCACCCGCAGATAAATCGTTTGTCAGAATTAGAAAAAAACCTCATCTGCCGCCTCAGCCGCGAAGGAAATTCAGTTTCAATAGAGCAATTGCTACAAGATGCCGATTTATCGCCCTCCGAGTTATTCAATGGGCTGCAATCTTTGGGGAGGCGATCGTTCGTTGAAATAGAACAACAGGAGAATGAAACGCTATTCAGCGTTTGTCCTGTGGTGAGACAATATGTAATATCAAATCCAGTTGGTTGATACTTTCCGACAGTCCGACAGTCCGGCAGGGGTTTCAACCCCTGCCTCAAAGCTAAAGTCGGTTAAAACCGACTACAGAGTTTGATGAAAAATGCAATTAATTGTAGTCCTCTTTTAGAGGACTTTCGCTATGAGACAGGGGTTTTCAACCCCAGTCAAACTACAGAGTTTGATGAAAAATGCAATTAATTGTAGTCCTCTTTTAGAGGACTTTCGCTATGAGACAGGGGTTTTCAACCCCTGTCGGACTGAAACTAAAACGAGAGATTCGATATGAAATATGAACAGCATTGAACCTTCATTAACTAAAACAGAATTAAGAACATCGCTCCTCAACACCCGCAAATCCCTATCAGCACAAGAATGGAGACAAAAGAGCGCGAGCCTCTGCAATCACCTACAAAACTCGCCCCTATTCACCCAAGCAAATACAATCCTCGCCTACTTCAGTTGTCGTCAAGAACCAGATTTAAGTCCCCTCTTTGTAACTCCCCGCAAATGGGGATTTCCCCGCTGTGTCGGCAAAGAGCTATCCTGGCACATCTGGCAGCCTGGAGATGCTTTACATACTGGAGCTTATGGCATACTCGAACCCCTGCCGGATGCTCCTAAAATAGATTACTCAGAAGTAGATTTAATGCTCGTACCCGCAGTAGGCTGCGATGTTCGTGGCTATCGCTTGGGCTACGGTGGCGGCTATTACGACAGAATGCTCAGTTTAGCTGAGTGGGAATCAAAAGTTACGATCGGCATTATCTTTGAATTTGCCTTGCTCGCCCAGCTACCAGTTGACTCTTGGGACAAACCGCTGCACGGAATTTGCACGGAAAGCGGTTGCAAAATTGCACAGCGAAAATCTTAAACGGGCATAAACAAATTAATTTTCCGCAATTATGCCTATATCCTCTTAATCTAGAATCTAGAATCTAGAATCTAAAATCTAAAATCTAAAATACTATGGCCCAGCGCTACGTTCGAGTTAAAACAACACAAGGACACATCCATTACGGTTTACTGCAACTCAGCCACAGCGTTCAAGTATTTGATGCACCGCCCTGGTTAAAAGGACAACCAACCGATTTGGAACTTTCACCAGATACTTACCAAATTCTCGCCCCGTGCTCTCCCTCAAAAATTGTAGCCGTAGGCAAAAACTATGTCGATCACGCAGCCGAGATGGGAACTCCAGTACCGGAAGAACCCCTGCTGTTTTTCAAACCTCCGAGTGCTGTCATCCCCGCTGGTGCAGCGATTCGCTATCCACAGCAGTCGGAAAGGGTAGACTACGAGGGAGAATTGGCCCTGGTAATTGGCGAACATTGTACCAACTGCACTCCCGAACAAGCACACAGCAAAATTTGGGGCTATACGATCGCCAATGACGTAACAGCCAGAGATTTGCAAAAGCGGGACAACCAGTGGGCCAGGGCCAAAGGGTTCGATACTTTTTGTCCCTTGGGGCCTTGGATTGTCCGCGAACTGAGTCCGGCTGCACAGTTGCAGACTTTTGTCAATGAGAGCGAGCAACCGGTACAGTCATCCCAGATCGATCGCATGGTATTTTCCCCAGACTTTCTCGTCTGCTACATCAGTCAAATAATGACCCTCGTTCCCGGCGATGTGATACTGACTGGAACGCCGCAAGGAGTAGGGCCGCTACAAATAGGCGATCGAGTCCGCATCGAAATTGAAGGCATCGGCAGTCTTGAAAATACTGTCACTCATTAGTTATGGGTTATTTGTGAGGACACGGCGAAAGCCTTTGTCCCTACCGGGAAGGCTTGGAATCTGCTGTATAATATCAATTAGCCCGTCAATTTTCACCAACTTTGAAATAGGATCATTCGCCCATGCAACTCGAAGACTATTTTGACTTTCAGCGGCCAGATGATATTCGGGTCAAAGGGACGCGAATCGGCATTGAAACTGTTCTATATGATTTCATTCATCGCGCGCGCACTCCTGAACAAATTGCTCAAACTTATCCATCTCTTAACTTGGAACAAGTTTATGCTACTATCCTTTACTATCTGCACAATAAAGAAGCCGTTAGTAACTACATTGCTGATTGGTTGGAGTGGAGCCATCAGCAACTTAAAGCACAAGAACTTAACCCTCCACTTGGTATTGTTAGACTGCAAAAACTGAGCTCGGAAAAAAAATTCCAACAAATCATCAATGAGTCTCAATTATCTGTTGGATGAAAATGTAGATCCTACCTATAAAGCTGAAATCCTTACACGCAATCCAAATTTGATAATTTGGTGTGTAGGCGAACCCGAAGCTCCGAGTCTGGGAACTTTAGATCCAGAAATTATTAAATGGTGTGAGGAATATAACTTTATATTGGTGACGAATAATCGTAAATCCATGCCCGTGCATTTGACTGACCATTTGGCTGAAGGTCATCATATTCCGGGCATTTTTATCCTCAATTCCAAGTTGAGTATTGGACAAAATATTCGGCAATTAATTTTTATTGCTGAGGCATCTTTTAATGATGAATATCAAGATCAAATAGTTCATCTGCGAGAGATTGTTTGAATAATTTGGTCTCATTGATAAGTAGAAGGAAGAATGTGGAAGAGAAATAAATTGGATATGCAAGCAGGATTTGGTATAAACCCTATGATTTTCCCGATCGGAAAAATGAACGATTTTGCGAGGATACAGTTAACGCAATATCGAGATTTCACCTCATTTTGACAATCATAGGGATAACAACTAACAACAGTCAACTGCAAACTGCCAACTGACTAACGAACCTGCATATAAACAGCATCCGACAGCGGAGGAATCTCTGCATAGCGTCCCAAAAGTGACTGCACGACGGCATAGACAAATGCAGCAAAAGCGCCCAAAAACACCATGTTATACAGAGTTTCCGCAATAAAGGCGACTTGGAGGCCGTTAGAAAAAATCGGCAAAACCAGACCGCACAGCATCAAAACAATGTCTAAAAGAATCGCCTGCATCGCATTAAAACGAATGAAGTGACTGATGTTTTCGTTTCTAACTACTCCTAAATACAGAGCAAAGAAGATAATCAAGCTAGCAAAGGGCAAACTATAAATTTGCATCAAAGGAGCTAGCGGTATCAACAACAGTTGCAGGACAGGAAACTGTGTAAACAGAAACCTGCCAAAGGCAAGCCCGTCAACCAACGGGAGCAAATAAGGCAAAGAAGCAAAAATCCGGTCTGGAACAGTTGTAGACCCGCGCCAAGTCATAATGAACTCTCCTGAGTCGATCGGTGAACTATTAATTCCTATTAAAATCAGCATAACGCAGCAGGCTCAGTTCCGACCCGCCCGGAATTTGCTCATTGGTGGGCGGATAGCAGCCTCAAGTACCAGATGCAGGGCAACTTAGATCGAGTCGCGTTAATAGTCACCATGCCCCATGCCCCATGCCCCATGCCCCATGCCCTATTTGGCCGATGATTATTTAATATTGGCAATGACGAAGCCCATTTGACACTCGTACCGATCGGGCAAATTTTCCGTAGGTTTAGCAACTGGATGCCCGCAGCGAAGCTCTCCACCGCTCCAGCGCGGTTGGCCAGTGCGATCGGCCAGCAAACAACTTTGGCAAACACACTGAGGGGCAAGCATCTGATTTTCCATTAAAATGACTAACATTTGATACCTCCGGCAGGTTTCACACCAGTAATTTCATTGTATGTCAGGAGTTGGGGACAAACGGCTTAACCTGAACACAACGTAATATTTATATCAATGGGGCGAAATCCGTAGTACGGTATAAGATCCCCAATTCCCAATCCCAAAATTGTCAAGAGGTTGATTATTGTGACGGACACTAACTTAGAATTCCTTTCCAAAACCGATCCGCTGATTGCCGATTTAATCGGGCAAGAGCTCCAGCGGCAGCGAGACCACCTAGAACTCATCGCCAGCGAAAACTTTACCTCCGCAGCCGTAATGGCAGCTCAAGGCTCAGTGCTGACCAATAAATACGCCGAAGGACTGCCAGCGAAACGCTACTACGGGGGCTGCGAATTTATTGACGGCATCGAGCAAATTGCGATCGATCGCGCCAAACAGCTATTTGGAGCCGCTCACGCCAACGTCCAGCCCCACTCCGGCGCTCAAGCCAACTTTGCAGTATTTCTGAGCTTGCTGGAACCCGGAGACGGAATAATGGGCATGGATTTGTCCCACGGCGGACACTTGACCCACGGTTCGCCGGTCAACGTATCCGGCAAATGGTTCAAAGCTTTTCACTACGGCGTCAGCCAAGAAACAGAACAGCTTGACTATGACGAAATTTTGGCACTGGCCAAAGAAAACCGACCGAAATTGCTAATTTGTGGCTATTCCGCATATTCGCGAATTATCGACTTTGAGAAGTTTAGAGCGATCGCCGACGAAATCGGAGCCTACCTGCTCGCCGACATCGCCCACATCGCCGGGTTAGTCGCCACAGGGCACCACCCCAACCCCCTCCCCCACTGTCACGCAGTCACCACCACCACTCACAAAACCCTGCGCGGCCCCCGTGGTGGCTTGATTATGACCAATGACCCGGAATTAGGTAAAAAGTTTGACAAAGCAGTTTTCCCCGGCACTCAAGGTGGGCCCTTAGAACACGTCATTGCGGGCAAAGCAGTAGCTTTCGGCGAAGCATTAAAGCCTGAATTTAAAACTTATTCCGGTCAAGTAATTGAAAATGCGCGCGCTTTAGCGGCACAGTTGCAGCAGCGGGGTTTAAAACTCGTTTCCGGCGGCACGGACAATCACTTAATGCTAGTTGATTTGCGATCGGTAAACATGACAGGGAAGCAAGCGGACCAATTAGTCAGCGGTGTGAATATTACTGCTAATAAAAATACCGTGCCTTTCGATCCGGCATCTCCCTTTGTCACCAGCGGTTTGAGACTCGGTTCGCCGGCGATGACCACCAGGGGAATGGGAACAGCAGAATTTACCGAGATTGGCAATATTATTGCCGATCGCCTGCTAAATCCAGATGATGAAAGCGTCGCAGCAGACTGCCTGCGTCGAGTAGCAGCACTGTGCGATCGCTTCCCGTTATATCCCCACTTGTACTTGAAAGTGCCGGCATTAGCTTAATTTTCCTGATCGGCAATGGGAAATTGGTAGTTGGAAGTGTACGGGTAAAAGGGTAAAAGAGCAGGAAAAGATTGAGAGTTGCCGGTAGCGATATTGACAAGCGGTTTTCACCAAAAATATCGATCGCCAATACGGTTTTTAGTAAAGATATTTGTCCGGCGGGGCTGGTTTGACTAACGGTATTTGTCGGTTGCGAAAGATACCGATCAACTGGGCCCGCTCGCCAAATATCGACTTTTTTGCTCGCGAAAAAGTCGATATTTCAAATCGTTAATTCGAGAGTTATGAATGAACAACCTGACAATTCGCCCCAGGGCAACTGCCATTGCGGCAAATCTCCGACTCCCAAACCCCCAGTCGCTCTTCAAGATGTTTCCTTGTTATAAGCCATCTGAAATGTAGTAGACTCTGCCTGACAGCCTAATTGCCCCGCACTATTTAAAATTAATTTCAGATGCCGTACCAGTATCTGTACCACATACTCGCTTTCCTGGTTTCTGCGATCGTCGTCCTCTGGAGTACGCCAATAGTCAAAAAAATTGGTCTCAAAAGCGGGCGAGTCGATCGGCCAGGCGAGCGAAAAGTCCACAAGCGCCCTATGGTGCGCTTGGGAGGAGTTTCCATCTTTCTCGGCACTATCACTGCCCTCTTATTTGTCTGGCTCTCAGGAGGCTTCATCGATGCTAACGGACAAGTTCTCAATCCCAAAGACGAATACGAAATTTGGGGAGTCACCCTCGGCGGCATCGGATTCTTCCTCATCGGTTTAGCAGACGACTTATTTTCGCTCTCGGCCTTAAAACGCTTGCTCATGCAAATTGGCGTATCCAGCATCGTTTGGTACGCGGGCGTACAAATTGAGTTTCTGACAGTTCCCTCCTTGGGACTTACTAATATTGGCTGGCTGAGCTTGCCAATTACCGTGATTTGGCTCGTCGGCATGGCCAACGCCATCAACTGGATTGATGGTTTAGACGGTTTAGCTGCCGGAGTTTCAGGGATTGCAGCAGTTGTGATGCTGATTGTCAGTCTGGCGATGCACCAACCGGCGGCGGCCCTGATTGCAGCGGCTTTAGCTGGCGGGGCCTTGGGATTTCTGCGCTACAACTTCAATCCGGCTCAAATCTTTATGGGAGATGGCGGGGCTTATTTTATCGGGTTTACTCTCGCTGGAGTGGGAGTAATTGGGTTAGTTAAAACTACGGCTGTTACTTCTGTGTTGCTGCCATATTTAATTTTAGCTGTACCGATTTTAGATATGTCGGCGGTGATTCTCGATCGACTTCGCAACGGCAAGTCACCGTTTATTGCTGACAAGCGCCATCTCCACCACCGACTTCTAGAAGCCGGACTATCCCATCGATTTGCGGTTTTATTTATTTACTCACTGACACTGTGGGTGGGAAGTTTAGCCCTAGCTTTTTCGCTTCCGAGCGGCGTAATTTACGCTATGGGTGCAACAAGTTTGCTGGGATATGCTAGCTGGAAAGTTTGGAGACACGCTCGATAGTCATTAGTCATTAGTCATTAGTCATTAGTCATTAGTCAATGGTTAGTTGTTTGTTGTTTGTTCTAATAACTAATGCCCAATGCCCAATGCCCTGTTTGGCCAATGCCCTGTTTGGCCAATGCCCAATGCCCAAGGCCCAATGCCCAATTCCCCAATCTAAAATCCAAAATCTAAAATCTAAAATTGAATGGTTGCTGAAATTATTTGTGTGGGCACTGAATTGTTGTTAGGCGATATTCTTAATAGCAATGCCCAGTTTTTAGCCCAAGAATTAGCGAGTCTGGGAATCCCTCACTACTATCAAACAGTGGTGGGGGATAATCCAGAACGTATCAAACAAGTGTTAGAAATCGCCGTCAGTCGATCGCAGCTTTTGCTTTTCACCGGAGGCCTGGGCCCCACACCAGACGACCTCACAGTCGAAACGATCGCCGATTTTTTTGGGGTTCCCCTCATCGAAAAGCCGGAAATTATTGCAGATATCGAATACAAATATGCCCAGCGGGGACGCACCATGAGTCCCAGCAATCGCAAACAAGCTTTAATTCCAGAAACTGCGGACATTCTGCCGAACCGCAGCGGTTCTGCACCGGGCATTATTTGGCAGCCGGTTTCTGACGTGACAGTAATGACATTTCCCGGCGTACCGGCGGAAATGCACTTGATGTGGCAAGAAACTGCCGTTCCTTACCTGCAAAATAACGGCTGGTGCAGCGCCACTATTTACAGCCGCACATTAAAATTTTGGGGGATTGCTGAGTCGGCATTGGCCGAAAAAGTAGATAGTTTTCTGAATTTAACTAATCCTACTGTGGCTCCCTACGCCAATCACGGCGAAGTCAAACTGCGGATTTCGGCCCGCGCGGAGTCCTCCGGGGCTGCGAAAAACTTGATTGAGCCGATCGAACAACAATTGCGGCAAATTGCCGACTTAGACTGTTACGGTGCTGATAGCGATACCCTCGCTTCCACTGTCGGCCAATTGTTGCTGGATGCGGGGCAAACTCTTAGCGTGGCTGAATCCTGCACGGGAGGTGGATTGGGGGCGATGCTGACGGGTGTTCCCGGCAGTTCGAGCTACTTTTTAGGCGGGATTATTTCTTACGACAATCGGGTTAAGGAAGGATTATTAGGTGTTAATCCGCAAGATTTAGCCGAATTTGGCGCAGTCAGCCACCAAGTAGCAAAACAAATGGCTGCGGGAGTTCGCGCCAGCCTCAATACAAATTGGGGATTGAGCATTACAGGCGTCGCCGGGCCCGGAGGCGGCACAGATGCTAAACCTGTCGGACTGGTTTATGTCGGTTTAGCGGGCCCCGACGGCGACGCAGAAAGTTTTGAATACCGTTTTGGCGATGCCAGAGGCCGCGATTGGATTCGGAATCTGAGTAGCTGTACGGCGCTCGATCGACTCCGGCGTAAATTATTGTTGGCAAAAGCGTAGAAAAAATCCTACGATTGGTCAATTGTCAACAGTTAACCGTAAGCTTAATCTTTATTTAACACTCTATACTCCGATATAATTCGGTAATTTTCCTTTTGCCTCTTGATTATCTGTAAAGATTCGTTATGATAATAAGATAGGACTGATTGGCCAAGATACTGACTCTCTCCATTGCTCAAAATATCCAGCAAGCGAGAAAGCAAGTTTGACCTTTGGTTTCCAAGTCGTGCTTGCTTATTTTCAGATATTTAGCCGTCGGTTTAGCAATCTAGACTATAAAAAAAGGAGCTATCCGTTCAATGGAAGACATTGAAAAGGTGCTGGAACAAATTAAAGAATGGGTTCGCAAGCTGATAGAAGGACTGCTGAGTCCCGAACCTGAACCGGAACTCGAACCGATTCGTATTCCTGTCAACCAACCGAGGAATCGCAGGTAGTCGGGACTGAATTAGAAGTTTGAGGTTTAAGGTTTGAGGTTTGAGGTGGCAGACTGGTTCTAAATCCCATGTCAAAACTCTCATATTTTTTGTTGCGCTGGAAATTTTAAAATTGTTAAATATCCTGGTACTTCACGGCCCTAATCTGAATCTATTGGGTCAGCGAGAACCTGGAGTTTATGGTTCTGCGACTTTAAATGATATCAACAAGTTGCTAGAACGAGAAGCGCAAGCCCTCCAGGTGCAAGTCTCAATTCAGCAGTCGAATCATGAAGGGGTGTTGGTGGATGCAATTCACTCGATGTTAGGGCAGCACCAAGGCTTATTGATTAATGCTGGAGCTTATACTCATACGAGTGTGGCAATTAGAGACGCGATCGCCGCGGTGAATATCCCTGCGGTAGAAGTTCATCTGAGCAATATTTACCGGCGGGAAGCTTTTCGGCATCACTCGTTTATCGCCGCGGTGGCGATCGGACAAATCAGCGGTTTTGGCCCAGAAAGTTATCGGCTGGGGCTGCAAGCTCTAGTTAGTTACCTGATTAAAAATTAAAAATTTACCGATTGTAGCGATCGGATGAGGGCAGGTTTTAGATGGAAAACCAGCCCTTATATGTTTGGGTTGAATTCCAATTAATCACAAGACTTTCGCAAAAAAGGATACCAGAAAAAATTATAAATTATAAATTACCAATTACTAACAACTTGAGTTAAATTAAAATGCGGCATTCCCTGTTTAGCAAGTTTCAAGGAACCATCCTGGGGGCAGTTTTAGGAGACTCTCTAGGCCTGCAATACCAGAGGCAACTCGTGGGTATTCCCCCCCAAACAGAAGACTTGCAGCCGATTTTACAACTGACGAAACACCAACAATTGACCATAAGAGGGGCAACATTGGCGTTGAATTCTGTCAACAGTAAAATCCCAAGTGGCAAAGACTCATCGGCATCCGGGAGACTTGCGGTAGCGTGCGCTCAAAGTTTAATTCGGTGTAGGGGTTTAGATTTAAAAGATTGGCGCGATACTTGGGAAGCATTTGCCAAGTCGGAAATCTATCATCCCCGCAACAGTGAGTTTCAAACCCTGCTTAACCCTGGTGAAGCTGCAATTGCTGCGCTGCCATCGGCGATGTTTTTTCACGAAAATAAAGCCAAGCTGCGAGAAAAAATCATGCTGGCGATAGAGGTTTGGCACAACGAAAACCAGCCAGAATGGGAAACAGCAATTTTAGCAGTAGCATTTACGATCGCCCGATCTCTCAAAGAAAGACTTGACCCCGCGACAGCGATCGAGCAAACACTTGCCTACCTGAAAACAGAGAATGCCTTAACAGAGCTGCTGCTGCAAGTGCAAATACTACTAGAAAAGGGAGCCGATTTAGAAACAGCCGCCACTCATCTTTGCAAAAGCGCCACAGCTTTGCGAGAAAGACAGGGCGAAGGTGAGAAAAAATTACAAACCGAGTCAATTGTCAACCCAGGAAATTTCATTCCCATTGCCTTAGCTTTCTACTGCTTTTTGAACACCCCAGAAGACTTGCGCTTGTCAGTGGTGCGGGCTGCCCGCTGTGGTATAGCCGGACAAATAACCTGCGCTTTGACAGGAGCTTTGTCTGGAGCCTATAACGGCGTTGCTGGGATTCCTGTAGAATGGCGACAGGTATCTTCGGCTGAGGTTAATTCGCTGCAGCTAGCCGACGGCCGAGAACCTTCGCTCTGGGGAACTGGCAGCGATGTAAAAATTGTAGAGTTAGCAAATAACCTGTTTGCTGTTTGGGCAGGAGTTTACAGCCCCGATGCCGGACTCGATTCCGCAGCGCTAGCCCGATCGGTGGCTGCACCTTATGTCATTAGACCTCGTAAAATATAAAGGTTGGAGCTTTTACTGGTAAGGGGAAACCAGAAATTAGCAATTAGCAATTAACAAGTCAAAAGCGAAAGTGGAAGGAGAGCCACAATTAAAGATTAAAAAGTGAAAAATTAAATGTGAAAAATTAAATCGGACGCGCCTGCCCCAACAAGCCAGGTTTAAACGAGAATATGGGGTTGGGAAACGAAGAATCTACCGAGAAACAAGGTTTTTAGCCCTCGCGCGCGAGTTCTGTTCCAGATAGACAAGGGAAGCAAAGAAGCTGCTTGGGTTGTTGGCCACCGTCAGGAAAGCCAACTGCTGGCGATAGTCACGCAAAGTAGCCTAGAGGGTTGAAGATTCAGCCACGGTAGTTCGGATAAAATCAATCAAGATGCATAGTCAGAAATTCTGACAAAGCTGCTGGATAACAGTGATATATCTTCGACACAAATGAATACGCTCTCCTCATTGATGCGGCAGATTGAGCAGCTAGGGGCTGCGCGCTCACTGCGCCAACACATTGCTAAAGTGCAAAATGGCTGCAGCAAAGCAGATACCGAGCGCGCTGGCGGGCCTCTCCTGAGCCGTTTGTCGCGCCCGAAATGGCTTCTTCCCGAGACTTTTACTACTAGATTTACAAGTAAAACCTCCAAATCCAGCCTCAAAAATCAAGCTCGTTCCCCTATGTTGGCGCTGGTAGCGGTAGTTTCCCTAAGCAGCACTCTGGGCCACCGCTTCTACAACCAGCCGAAACTGGATGTGGGGACGAAAGCTCCTCAGACGATTAAGGCTCCTGCTACTGCTAGCATCCCCGATTACAAAACTACTGAAGAACAGCGGAAAGCAGCGCGGATCGGGGCTGTAGCGATATTAATGCTGGATTCTGCGGTCGATCGACAAATTTATCAAGAATTGCAACAATTTTTGCAGCAGGGAAGCGAGCTGCGGGAGGCGGTAGGCCCGTTTCCGTTTGCGAGTCCCTCGGCGCTCTCACTTGCTGTTCAGGTTTACTTGCGGAGCTGTCCTGAGTGGGAGTGGCGCTGGATTTTGGCGCAAGCGGGGGACAAAAGTGCAACTTCCGAGCGGTTGAGCTTGGATTCCCCCGCAGTTGCTGGGCAGACGGAGAACCAGTCTCGGCAGGAGGCTATCGCTCAACTGCAAGCTTACAGCCGATCGCTCCCGGCAGCAGACTTTCAAAGCCTGACAGACAGTATTTCCTCGGCTCGCCAACGCTATCTCAATGCTGTGGAGGCGCTGGAAAAACCGTCGGTTTCCGGGCTACCCCAGATATACGATACTTCGCTGTTTGGTTTGTCGGAGGCAGTGTGGCAGAAAACCCAAACCGGTATGAGTCGGGCGGCAAAAAGGATGGTGGCTCAAGGTATCCCGCAGGGCTTGCCAAAAGAGATTTTGAAAGAAGCTGTGAAGCTGCAAGTGGCAGATGAAGTGCCGTTAGAGTCCCAAGCTTTGGCGGTTGAGGGTTTAACAGCGATTTTGCAGCCAAATCTGGTGAGAGATCCCGAGGAAACCAAACAGCTAGCTGAATTAGCAGCCCAAAAGGTGAAACCGGTGATGATCGCAGTAGATCAGGGCGAGATAATTGTTGCACAAGGACAAGATATCTCGCAGGAAGATTTCGTGTTGCTCGACTATTTTGGTTTAAGCCGGCGGGGGGTGAATTGGCTGGGGCTGACGGGTTTTGTTTGTTTAGTCGCGGGGGCAATTGCGATCGTACTGCTGGTGGAAAGGCACTACCGGTTGCGCCGGAGAGATCATTTGCTATTGCTGCTGCTGACTTTGAGCGCGCCGGTGCTGGTGAGTTTGGGGCTGCCTTGGACGAGTTTGCCGGCGATCGGGATTTTAGCGGGCGGCTTCTACGGTTCAGCGGTGGGAGTGACTGTGGTGGGGCTGCTGTCGGCGCTGCTGCCCGTTGGCTTAAATGTGGACTTGATTCATTTGGTGGCTAGCGGGGCGGGGGGATTGCTGGGCGCTTTTATGGCCGGGCGGCTGCGATCGCGCGAGGAATTGGCTCTTTTGGGCGTGGCTGTCGGCTTGACTCTGGGCACGGTTTATCTGGTGGGGACTTTGATTGCCAGCGCGGCAGCCGGTGCTATTTGGTACGTCGTACTGGGTACGGTGGGCGCGCAAAGTTTGGCCGGTTTGGCTTGGAGCGTTGTGGCGATCGGCATCAGCCCTTATTTGGAACACGTTTTTGACTTGATTACGCCGATCCGGCTGGCGGAACTTGCCAATCCCAACCGCCCGCTGTTGAAGAAATTGGCCGCCGAGGCTCCGGGGACTTTTCAGCACACGCTGTTTGTGGCGAGTTTGGCGGAGGCTGCGGCCCGGGAACTCGGCTGCAATGTTGAGCTGGTCAGAACTGGGACATTATACCACGATATTGGAAAAATGCACGACCCGCTGGGATTTTGTGAAAATCAAATGGGTGGGGGCAACAAACACGATGAAATTAATGACCCTTGGGCGAGCGCGGAGATTATTAAAAAGCACGTTACCGAGGGTTTGGTGATGGCGCGGAAGCATCGATTGCCGAAGGCAATTCAGGCGTTTATTCCCGAACACCAAGGTACAATGTTAATTGCTTATTTCTACCACCAAGCGCAGCAAATTGCTGCAAAAGAAATAGAAGATTTAAAGATTGCTTTGCCAGATGCGGATAATTCAAAGTTAACAATCGCAAGTCGCCAAGTGAGGGAGGAGGATTTTCGCTATGACGGGCCGATTCCGCAGTCGCGCGAAACGGGAATTCTGATGCTGGCGGATTCTTGCGAGGCTGCTTTGCGATCGCTCAAGGATGCTACTCATGAAGAGGCGTTGAATATGGTTAATCGGATTTTGAGGGCTCGCTGGCAGGATAATCAGTTGATTGATTCGGATTTAACGCGGGAGGATATGTCTCTAATTGCGGAGATTTTTGTGCGAGTTTGGGAACAGTTCAATCACAAGCGGATTGCTTATCCTAGCGCAGTTTTTACTCCCAGGTAGGAGGAAATTTTTAGTTAGGAAAAATCAGTTCGCATTTCAGTTCTGAATGAGATTTCATTGCGATTTTCCCCGCAAAGCGCCATGCACTTCAGGATTATCGCTGACAATTACCACACTTTGTTTGATTCCTCAAAATTCCGAAGAGTGGATATCTCTTTCGCCTGCTAGGTGCGATCGCAATTTTTGCCAGTCTTGGGCATCGATCGCATTTGCAAAAGCCATGATATAGCGCTTCTCAAAAAAGTGAGGTATGCGCTATGCCCTATGCGCTATGCGCTATGCCCTATGCGCTATGCCCTATGCCCTATGCCCTATGCGCTATGCCCTATGCGCTATGCCCTATGCCCTATGCCCTATGCCCATGAGTACCTCATCTTTCTGAGAAAGGCTATAGTATCTACAGCCCCAGCGCGGTCAACAATCCAGCGGATGTCCGGTAGTTCGTACATAACAAATAAATTTTGTGAGTTGTATCGCAGAAGGAATAAATACTAATTTTTGACTTGCAATCCCCATGCCCCATGCCCCATGCCCCATGCCCCATGCCCTCATTCTATCCTTTGACTCCGGCGGCGGTTTCTGTTGGCACAATGTATTTTTGCAAGAGCAAAAAGAGTCCCAAAACTGGAACAATAGAAATAATAGAACCCGCCGCAACTAAACGCCAATCTAAAGAAAATGTCCCGGCTAAATTGGCTACCCCTAAAGGTAAAGTGTAATATTCCGGCCTGTCTAAAACGAGCAGCGGCCACAGAAAGTCGCTCCAAGAACCGATAAATACGAAAATTCCTAAAGTGACTAAAGCTGGCTTAATTGCCGGAATCATGACGTGCCACCAAATGCCTAATTCGCTGCAGCCGTCGATGCGGGCGGCTTCTTCTAGTTCTTTGGGAACTGCTAGAAATGCTTGTCGTAATAAAAATATGCCGAAGGCTGAGGCTAGTCCGGGAAAGATTACGCCTAAATAACTATTTTTTAGTCCGAGTTGTACAGTCAATATGTATAGGGGAATCATGACTATTTGGAAGGGAATCATGATTGTGGAAATGATCGTGATTAAGATGGCTTCGCGGCCGCGAAATTTGAGTCTGGCTAAGGGGTAAGCGGCGAGGGCGCAAAAGAGGATGTTGATGCTAACTGTGAGGCAGGCTATTAGGGTGCTGTTGAATAGGTAGCGGCCGAAGGGGTTTGTTTGCCAAACTTTGATGAAGTTTTCGAGGGTTGGCTGTTGTGGCCACAGTTGCGGGGGAAATTGAAAGATGTTTTCGTTGGGGGATTTGAGGGACGTACTGAGCAGCCACAGCAAGGGAAACAGCATTAAAAGTGCGATCGCGCTCATGATGCTGTACGTCCACAGGGTGCTCCACGGCGAGGGAGTGTTGTTTGGGGAATTTGATTTTTTAGTTTTGAGATTGTTCATTGTTGGGATATGATAATAAGTCCTTGCTTCGTGAGAAGCCTTGTTGTCCATAAGGGGATTATTGCCATGAAACCGTTTATTTACGAAACTATGTACATTCTGCGCCCTGATTTGGGTGAGGAAATGACAGACCAGGCGATCGCTAAATATCAAACTATTTTGCGCGATCAAGGTGCTGAAAACATCGAAACTCAGCACCGCGGCAAGCGCCGTTTGGCTTACGAAATC
Source organism: Microcoleus sp. D2_18a_D3 (assembly GCF_036702455.1). Lineage (NCBI taxonomy): Bacteria > Bacillati > Cyanobacteriota > Cyanophyceae > Oscillatoriales > Microcoleaceae > Microcoleus > Microcoleus sp. D2_18a_D3. The sequence continues at coordinate 17,400 of NZ_JAUBTK010000008.1, read as the reverse complement.
GGCAAGCACCGCGACGGAGTATACGTTCAAATGAACTATACAGCTCCGGGCGCTGCAATTTTTACCCTAGAGCGCGCGATGCGTCTGAGCGAAGAAGTGATTCGCTATTTGACGATCAAGCAAGATGTGCCAGATGCACCTGAAGCGGAAGCGGAAGCTGAAGTCGCCGAGTAGCACTCGTGTCAACTTAACGTCTTATACCAATTTAATGTGAAGTTGCATATATTTCGAGCCGCCTAAATCCCCCTTATTAAGGGGGGTTAGGGGGGATCAGATTCTATGCAGCCTCATATAAAATTGGTATCTCCGAGAGATAAACAGTTTTAACCCAAGCGTATTGCCTTATTGACAATCAAGCAATTTGATCCGGTTAAATATTTGGTTCAGTTCACCATTTCGGCGATCGCCTCAACAAGGCTGTAGCTGCCTCACTGTCGAGAGGTTTAGAGAAAAAGTACCCCTGACCGTACTCGCAGCCGATCGACCGCATTTGAGCCAATTGGACAGCGGTTTCGACCCCTTCTGCCACTACCTCCATCCCCAAACTGCGCGCCAGCATGACGATCGCCCGCACGATTTCCAAATTTTCCCCCATTTCCCCGATGCGACTGACAAAAGAGCGATCGACCTTCAAAATATTAATCGGGAACTTGTGCAAATAACTCAGAGACGAATAACCAGTGCCAAAATCATCAATGCACAAATCAATCCCCAAGTCTCTCAACTGCGACAGCATCGCCGCCGCCGCTTCCCCATCTTCCATCACCACACTCTCAGTAATCTCCAACTTCAAACAGCGAGCATCAACACCCGTTTCCTGCAAAACTTGCTTAATTTGCTCGATGGATTCCGGTTCAGAAAACTGCCTCCCGGAAAGATTTACTGCTACAGTCAACCGCGAATTTCCCACAGGTAAATTCAAACTCTGCCACTTAATAATTTGGCGGCAGCTTTCGTTCAAAACCCACAAACCCAAAGGCATAATTAACCCAGTTTCCTCCGCCATCGCAATAAATTCCATCGGGGAAACTAAACCGCGCTCCGGGTGCAGCCAGCGCACCAGCGCCTCAAATCCGATAACAGAACCAGTTTTCAAACTAACGATCGGCTGATAATAAACAGTAAAAGGACATTCCAATTTTAAAGCGGTCACTTGCGACTTCGGACGCTCCAATCTCCGATCTATTTCACTCATCGGCGAGTTTTCCGCCGCCGTCCCACAGGCGAAATCCACGATCGAATATTTCAAATTTAGTTCTTCAACCGACTCCCGCAAATCGTTTTCCAAGTGCATCAAAGCCACAGCGCGAGCGTGCATCGCACTGGTAAAAACTTCGTAGCGAGCTTTACCGAGAGCTTTTGCCCGGTACATCGCAATATCAGCATCCCGCAAAATATCTCCCGGCCACTGATATTTGTCGGTATTCAAAGCAATGCCGATGCTAGCAGTAATTAAAACTTTATTACCTTCCAAATTCAGCGGTCGTTCGATCGTTTTGAGAATTGCCTTTGCTTGGGCGATCGCCTCATCAACACCGTGAATTTCTTCCAGCAAAATCACAAACTCATCTCCCCCCAGACGAGCCACCGTATCGCCTGGCCGCAAACAAGTCAAGAGACGGCGAGCCACAGCCACCAACAGCCGATCGCCCGTGCGGTGTCCCTGACTGTCATTAATCACCTTAAACCTGTCCAAATCCAGAAACAGCACCGCAAACTGATAGGTTGGATGCCGTTGGGCGCGGGCAAAAGCTTGCCCCAACCGGTCAGTCAACAAAGCACGGTTCGGCAACTCCGTCAGCGCATCGTGCAAAGCATCGTGCAACAATTGTTCTTCAGCCAGCTTGCGCTCAGTCACGTCGTGACAGTTGACCACAATTCCCCGCACCGAAGGTTCGTCGAGCAAATTCGTCGCCACCGCTTCCAACACGCACCAAGAACCGTCCTTGTGTTGCACTCGGTATTCCGCCATTCCCAGGCTAACTTTCGGCATTTGCATGACACCTTTGAACACTTGATCCACTATCAGCAATTCGTCAGGGTGAATCAAGTCAAATATAGACCGGCCGAGGACTTCCGCCGTCGGGTAGCCCAAAATTCGCTCTAGGGAAGGAGATACATAGCGGCAAAAGCCTTTTTCGTCGAGAATCACAATAATGTCTCTAGCATTTTCAATCAACGATCGAAAGCGCTTCTCGCTTTGCCGCAGCTCTTGTTCCGTGCGCTTCCGATCGGTAATATCGGTATTCATGTAAATCAGACCGACAATTTTCCCTGTAGCGTCTTTAATAGCATCGGCCCGCAGCAACACTTGCAAAGTTTCACCGCTTTTAGTGCGGTTGATAATTTCACCAAACCAAGAATAACCTTGGGCGATCGTGTCGAGTACCTCCCTGGCGACTGCGGGGTCAGCAAAAACTGCCGATATACCTCCGGCTAGTTTAAATTCCTCTGCGGTGTCCCATTCAAATAGCTGAGAAAACGCTTGATTTTGATAAATGTGAGTGCCGTTCGCATCGCTGATGCCGATCGCGTCGCTCGAACTTTCCACCGCCTTGCGAGTCAGCACCAGAGCTTCTTCTGCCCGCTTGCGCTCGGTAATGTCAATCCCTACCAGACAAGCTGCTTTGCCGTGATCGTACTTTTGAGCCACAATCAAATAGTATCCCTCCGACTGTCCCCCGTCGGTTTGTACCTTAACGTTGAGTTCTTTAACCGCTTCCGTAGCGTCGCCGGCAAAAAACTCCACCACAAAAGAGTTAAAATCCGAGCTCGCGCCTAGAAAACCAATATCTTGACCGACAAAAGCCGACGGCGGCAAACCATGCAGTTTGGCTAAGTGCTGGTTAACCCCCAAATAGCGCAAATCCGAGCTAATCCAAGATACTGTGCCCGGAACTGCTTCCAAAATCGTTTGCAGTTGGTCGTTAGCTTGCTGCAATGCTTGCTGCACTTCACATATTGGTTCCGACAAGTCCGACTGAATCCCTACAAAGTGAGTCAAATTAGCGTTGTCGTCTCGCACGGGAGATAGCGATAATTTGCTCCAAAAAGGACTGCCGTCTTTGCGGTAATTTTTGATTGTTGTCTGGAGTTCTAGACCTTGGCGCAAGGCGTCGCGGATCTTAGCTACAGTAGTTCGATCGGTATCCGGGCCTTGCAAAAACCGGCAATTACGCCCCAAGATTTCACTGGCGCAGTAACCCGTCATCCGTTCAAAGGCCGGATTGCAATAAATTATGGGACAATCGGGTGCATTGGCGTCAGCAATGACAATGCCGCTGCTAGTAGCTGCCAAGGCTCGATCGCGCAGCCACAGGGCTTCTGACGCAGAATGGCGATCGGCGGCACTCCCCACTTCACCTAAATTAGAAATTGACTGGTTCTCCCGATCTCCCATCAGCCGAACTTTCAAGCAAACCTTTACAATTTCCGAGTTGTTTCTTACTCTAACGTTTTTCAGGACTCGCGCAACGTAAATTGTATCTTGGTATTTAAGTAAGCGGGATTTAACTCAGATGTTGCACCATTCTCAATTACTTGTTTAGGAACAGGCTTTTCGGCCTGTTCCACAAGAAAACTCATTCTTTGTGGAACGGGCATCTTGCCCGTTCTTGACAATGGTGCAACATCTGAGATTCAACCTTAGTTGTTAGTTGTATTTTATACGCTTGCTGTTCGGCATTTAAAAAAGCACATCTTCACATCCGCAGTGAAAAACCCTCTATTCTTCCCCCCCTCAGACTCTCTCCCCCTCCCCCCTTCTCCCCGCGCCCTGGCCATCATGATCCGCAGCAGCTTATTTAGCAGGAGTTGCAGCTTGAGAACTCGGCGGCGCAATATTAATTAATGGCAAAGTTCCGCCTCCTCCCATTACTGTCGGAAACTGGCCGTTCCATTTTTCAATTGCTTGCTGCTGCAAAATTTCGGCTGTTAATGTTTGCCGCTGCAAGCGTTGAGCTTCGGCTTTACCTTTAGCGCGGTTAATTTCAGCTTTAGCATCTTGGGTTGCTTTTTGAACAGTAAATTCTGCTTGTTTAGCTTCTTGTTCGGCTATTTGTTTCGATTCGATGGCTTTGCTAAATTCTGGAGAAAACCCAAAATTTATTAACGAAACATCTCTGACAATGACGCCGTAAGGTTCCAAGCGCTTTTTAAGGCTGTTGTCGATTTCTGTTTTGAGTTCGGTGCGCTTAGTGATAATTTCTTCGGCGGTTTTTTTAGAAGTTGCTGCTTTGAGAACTTCCGAAATAGCCGGACTCAGAATGCTGGCAACAATTTGTTCTTCGTCTCCTATTTGTTGGTAAATTTGATTTACTTTTGCGGGGTCAACATTCCAGTTAACTGCCAAATCGGTCGTAATGCTTTGCAAATCTTTGGATGCTGCATCTGCTTTTAAATCTGTTTTTTGTACCCTCACGCTGAGAGTTTTTACAGAGGTGACGATCGGGAAAATCGGGTGAATGCCTTCATCTAAAATCGCGTCTTGAACTTTCCCGAAGCGCATCATAACGCCGCGTTCCCCTGGGCCGACGAGGGCAAAAGGTCTTAAAATTAAGGCGGCGATGATGAAGACGATGCCACCGACGATGTAGAGAGCTAGGTTGTACTGAACACTTTGCATGGTTTTCATATGTTGATTTACCTATGTTGTGTTAATTGATGTTAGTTTTATATTCGATCTTATCTAAGATTATAGCTTCATGTTAATGGTGCAACAACTCATAAATTCATTGATTTTTTTTCATAAAAGTCATATACTTGCGAGGGTCTGGGAACCTCTTAGCTCGATGAGCGGGGATGAACAATGGCACTTGTAGCTGGGTGGGATTATTGATGAATAAATGTTTCAATTATCTTGACAAACAGGAGTTTTTTAGATAAAGCAGAAGTAAATAGATAGCTCGATCGCTCTCCGACCCGCGATAAAAGGGCGATCGGAAAGACAAAGCTTTCTAGAAAGCTAAAAAATCAGCATCAAATAGGTATTTTTTGTAAATTTTGAGTAGAAAATTGGAGAAGTGTGCCGATAAAACCTTTGGGGGTTGGTTCCAGCACAAGCGAAAGATAGAATTTCAATCTCCGACTTACAGACTCTATTTGGAGAATTGGCATCGGCCGGCCTTGCTCAACCCTCCTGAGTAGAAAAAAAGACTCCTTGGGCAAGTTGGGAATTTATGGCTACAAACGATAAAGATCCGAGTTTAAAAATGCCCGAAAATAAGTTAAGCTTAGATGAGAACGGTTGAAGAGAAATCAAAATGTTGCAGCGACACCCTTGGCCGCAGACAGTTGAAGAGGCGATCGCCATTCAAGAACAGCTTCGGTCAGAGGTAATTACCGAAAATCAACTGGACACAGTTCGGTACGTCGCAGGCGTAGATGTCGGCTACGACAGTGCAAACGATGTATCGCGGGCCGCTGTAACAGTTCTGAGCTTTCCCGACTTGCAGTTGCAGCAGCAAGCTGTGGTTCGCAGTCCTACAACTTTTCCTTATATTCCGGGTTTCCTGTCTTTTCGAGAAGTGCCGGCAGTTCTCGAAGCTTTGGAAAATATCAGTTTGACGCCAGACTTGATATTGTGCGACGGTCAAGGACTAGCCCACCCCCGCCGATTCGGTCTTGCTTGCCATTTGGGGGTTTTGACAGGGATTCCCACGATCGGAGTTGCCAAAAATCGATTTATTGGAGAACATTCAGAAGTCGGACTCGATCGGGGCAGTTGGCAACCCTTGCTGTTGGAGGGCTCAACGGTAGGAGCCGCGCTGAGGACGCAAACAGGGGTAAAGCCGATGTATGTGTCGATAGGTCATAAGGTAAACTTGATCAGTGCGATCGAGTACGTCCTGCGCTGCGCCCCAAAATATCGCTTACCAGAAACAACTCGATCGGCAGACCAACTCACATCGGGATAACTGGCAAGCGCGGAATGCCCCAAAAAAAAAGTAAAAAGACCAAAAAAGCATCCGTCTTTGGACTTTTAATTTTTGAGGTGGCGCCGCCCGAGTCGAAAAATCCTCTGAGTCTACTGCCAATCAGCTTTCGGTTCCATCCTTCCTGCGAACTAAAGCATCCTTCCAGCGAACTAAAGAATGACTATACCTGAGAAAGAGGTATAAAAGTCGGGGGGGTTTATAGAATGATTGAAAGACAGTAACCAGCTTAAAACATTGGCGGCTCTAACTATAGTGCCCGGGCGTGAACTATTTTTAGTTCACATTTGTAAATGATGAAAGATTCATTCTGCGAGTTAAACCAAAAGCTTAGATTCGTCAGATGAGGTTTCATAATTTACCGTCGGATATCTCACCACTGACTGGGAGTAACCATGACAGTGGGAGGCGAAGGCGCGATCGAGCTAAAAAATCAGAAACAAACAAGGAGACAGTCATGGCTGAGAAAAGCAAACGCGGATTCGCTTCTATGGATGCAGAAAAACAGCGCGCAATTGCTAGCAAAGGCGGAAAAGCTGCACACGAGAAAGGAACTGCACACGAATTCACCCCTGAAGAAGCCAGACAAGCTGGTCAAAAAGGCGGCGAAGCTGTCAGCAGAAATCGCGAACACATGGCTCAAATTGGTCGCGAAGGCGGTCGGAAAAGCCGCAAGAGCGAAGCTTAAGTCTCTGAAGGCTGGCCCTGTAATGAAAGATTGCACAGTTGCAGCGTGAGAGATAGCACTAGGACAGTAAACGTTTGAGGAGGTGGGGCGATCGAAGTTACCAAGGTAGTTCGATCGTCCAACCTCCAAAATTCGTGACTAGCGCACCAAAGCCTCGCAAGGGTGAAAATCCCACAGGAATTAGTTTTTAGCAATCGCTGGCCAATCTTGAACGGCAATTTTTTAACCAAGCTGCGCTAAATAATTGTGCGGGAAAGAAAAGCTGATGAGAAGTAGTCAGAAGACAGAATTCAGAATTCAGAATACCCCATGCCCCAAGTGAGGTGTAACTCACATCTTGCACAATTCTCAAGAACAGGCTTTCCGGCCTGTTCCACAAAGAGTAGATTTTCTTGTGGAACAGGCATCTTGCCTGTTCATAAAAGGATTATTGAGAATGGTGCAACATATGAGGTGTAACTGTCACGGAAAGAATTTTTATCTTCCACGATTAAAAGCGGGGGCTTCAAACCCCAATTTTCCATCCTGTCGCACACAATCCATTCTGGATTCTGGCTGTTGAATTCTGAATTCTTCTTCGGTAAACGCGAGTCAGTCTCTCAAAAAAAAGCCAATACGAGTACAAAAAGCCCCGAAGTCAGGGCTTTTTTGTTGTGCTGCACATAATATTTTTAGAAGTGCGATCGAGTCGGCGTCAATAATTATAATTAAGTTTTTTGGTGAGGAAGTCCGTCCTCAAAATAAATCAGTTAATATTTTTTTATATTTTTGAGCAGCACACTATACAATCATGACAAACCAGCTCACTTTAGCATGGACAGAAGCTGGGGTTCGTCAAACTCTGACAATTGAAAACGGACAGCCGAGCAAAAATCCGGGAACCGTCAGGCTAGGGCGCGATCCGGCGAAGTGCGATATAGTATTTTCGCATCCCAGCGTATCGGGGCTGCACGTTGAAATATTTTTTAATCAGGAATTGCAGGAGTATGCAGTGCGGAATTTGCGCGAAAGCAATCCGCCGCTGGTAGACGGAAAAATTCTCGCCCGAGGCGAAGCAAAATTGAACTCGGGAAGCCACATCCATTTAGGCCAAGTGCAAATTGAGGTGGTGAATGTGACACAGGTGCAGGTAGCCGCGCCCCAGACTGTTTTGCTGTCTGGGCCTCCCGCACCTACTAACTTTCACCCGACGGGGCCTTCACAATATGGTTTGCAGTGTCCCAAATGCAGCCGAATTTCGCCTTACGCACAGTTGAATGCGGGGTGTCCGTGGTGCGGTACTTCTTTGGCGGCGGCGGCGAGTGTGATGCTGTCTCCGTGAAAGTTGGAAAAACTGAGATGTTGCACCATTCTCAAGAACGGGCTCTGGGGCCCGTTCCACAAAGAGTGAATTTTCTTGTGGAACAGGCCGGAAAGCCTGTTCATAAAAGGCTAATTGACAATGGTGCAAGATTTAAGAAAAACGGAAAATCAGGGTATCCGCTAAACACTCTCAAATTCACAAATCTTTTTTGCAGAAAGCTCAAAGCCGACGGCTGATGTTTAAAAAATAATCATGAATTCTCAACCCTTGCGCCTGCGACTGACTTGGACAGATACAGCTACGGGGGATTGTCGATCCCCCATACTCGACTTACCCATCGCTTTGGGACGAATTTTTGAAGCTATGCCCGCCACTATCAACGGGAAACGAGTTTCTCGAATTGCCCTCAGCAGCAGTCAAGTTTCTCGCTTTCACGCAGTGATTGGCACCGAAGGTAACAGTATTTTACTTACTGACACGGGTAGCCGTAACGGTACTTTTGTTAACGGCATTCGCCAAACCCGTTGCGTGCTGGCAAACGGGGATATGCTGCAAGTTGGGCCCTACGCGATCGGCATTTCTTTTGCTGTGAATTCCCCAGAAACGCCATCGGTCAATTCTCACATTTTCTTTAACCCGCAGACCAATGGGCCAGACCCCACATTGGGGCAGCCAATAATGTTGCAGGTTCCTCAAACAGGTAGTAGGGGAGAATTTCCGCCGATCGCATTTTTGCAAGCTTCTCAAGTGTCAATGCGATCGCTCCAATCTATGGGACTCCCTATGACAGAAGTTGATTGGGCTGCCGTTGGCGGCGGTTTGGGCAGTTTTATTTGGGTGGATTTGCTGAGAATTTGCGGCGTGAAAATCGATCGAATTGCGGTTTTGGGCATGGAAAACCAGCCTTACGCCCGCTATCTGCGTCTATGCCTGAATTCCCAAATTCCGCTGCGGGAACGCCTACGATCGAATTCTGACTCTTGTCCAGACAATATTTGGGGGTGGCCTCCCTATGCTTTGCGGGAAGCTTGGCGGGAATTGCTCAAAGGGCGTTTGGGAGTATCACTGAAGTTGATGTGGCAGGTGTTTGCTGAACCGACTTTTGCCGAAACTTATACGCCTCGCGCGGGAAATGTGTTTGATTCTATTGACAGGGAAGTCGATCGAATTGGGTGGAATCAGATGTTTCGCTACGGTAGAGTGCGGGGAATTCGCAAAACAGATGACGGCAGGTACGCGATCGCTTATTCTCGATCGAATGCGGATCACCGCGAGCACGCTTTTTTAATCGCCAAATACGTACACTTAGCCACCGGCTATCCCGCCATTCAATTTCTGCCCGACTTGCAAGCTTACCGCGAAAAAACCCAGGATTTTGAGTCGGTTGTCAACGCTTACGAAAGCCACGACAGTGTTTACGAAAAATTGGAAGCCAGCGGTGGCAGCGTGTTAATTAGAGGCCGGGGAATTGTCGCTTCCCGCGTAGTGCAGCGAATTTACGAAGCGCGACAGCGGAACCGCAACATTCAAGTATTGCATTTGATGCGATCGCCCAAACCTCAAGGTAACAAATTTAAACTCGCTGAGCGAAGAGTCGAAAATCACTACGAATTTCAACCTTTCAACTGGCCGAAAGCTTGCTGGGGCGGGGAACTCCGCGTACTTTTGGAAAAAGTCGCCCCTGAATTGCGGCCGCAGTTGCTCACAGACTGGGGCGGCACTACCACCGCCCAGCGCAGCGACTGGCGGCGGATTGTCAAAGAAGGTTTAAGTCAAGGATGGTATCAAATTACCTTCGGGGAAGTCGAGCGAGTCGAGCGCGACAGTCAAAACCGCACGGTGACGTACATTAAGGAGAAGGAACTTAAAGGGCAAATTAAGTTAGAGGCTGATTTTATTATTGACGCTACGGGTTTGGACGCTAAGGTAAAAACCAGTCCCCTGTTAAACGATTTGGTAGCTCAATATAATCTTCCCCTCAACGGTTTGGGCCGGCTGAGTGTTAACAACGATTTTGAAGTGCCCGAATTGCGGAATTCTTCTGCTAGCAACACAGAAGGCCGGGTATACGCAGCCGGCGCGATTACTTTGGGGGGGCCTTACGCGCCGGTAGACAGTTTTTTGGGCTTGCAATACGCCGCCTTGCGATCGGTTGAAAGTCTGGCCGCCAACCGAGTTCTGGGTGTGCGGAAATTGAGCGTTTGGCGATCGTTCGTGCAGTGGTTGAAGTGGGTTTTAAATAAATCTCCCGGCTAACTTGAAGGAGGAAGCTCGGCAACAAGCAATGTACAGGATTTAATGGATTTAACTGAGATATTGCACTATTTCAATAGGTTTTTTACGGGCGGGCAGGATGCCCCCCCCACAAGCAAACTCACTCTTTGTGGAACAGGCATCTTGCCTGTTCTTGAAAATGGTAAAAGATGTAAGATTTAAGTGATTAAAACGAACTTCGCCTTCAATCTAAAATCTAAAATCTAAAATCTAAAATCGAACAACTTTCCCATTCAATCTAAAATCTAAAATCTAAAATCTAAAATCGAACAACCTTCCCATTCAATCTAAAATCTAAAATCTAAAATCTAAAATCGAACAACCTTCCCATTCAATCTAAAATCCAAAATCTAAAATCTAAAATCGCATGACTCCCACCTTATTCGGCCGTTGGCAAACTCGGTTATTGTTATTTGCAACCGTAGGCGTTTTAGTAACGCTGCCCTTTTGTCTGGGTTTAATTACCTCCCAATCAGGCTCAATCTTTTTCTGGATTTTAGGGTATGTAGCGATTTTTGGCATCGGCTGGGATGCTTTATATATATACATCCAGCAGTTCCGCTGGGATCGAGATTGGCCCGGCGCGTTTCAATTACTCGCTGGGATTTGGGAAGCACTTTTTGTGTTATTTTTAATCAAAATTATCGGTTTGCCTGGGATACCTGCACAAGATTTTGACTTGGGAGCTTTTGCTTTGCATTATAGTTTAGTGTGGCTGGCTATTTATCTGGCATCGCAAACACTGATGCGAATTTTGTTTCCCCACTGGCGTTTCCGAGGTGGCCAATGGTTGTAAGAATATCTGTAGCGGCGGTTTTTACCCACAATAATCGCCTCAAATCCATAATCTAATAAACCCGCCCCGGCTATTCTACCAATTCCCCATGCCCCATTCCCCATGCCCAATTCCCCATGCCCCATTCCCAATTCCCCATGCCCAATTCCCAATTCCCCATCCCCTGTATATTCTCATTTTTTTCGGGTTCTGGCTTGCTCGATCTGGGTTTTGAGTCGATCGGCTTTAATGTAGCGTATGTCAATGAAATTTTCCCACCTTTCATGCAAGCATACCGCTATTCTCGGCAGTGCATGAATTTGCCGCTACCAGAATACGGATATTGCGAAGGAGAGGAAGCAGATGTAACTCGACTTGTAGGGGGAGAACCCGCTTTTCGCCTGCGGGAATTGATGCAGGATGCCCGCAAGCATCACGATATTGTGGGATTTATCGCGGGGCCGCCTTGTCCTGACTTTTCTATTGGTGGCAAAAACCGGGGTGGGGAAGGAGATAAAGGTCAACTTTCAGCTTCATACATTGAATTGATTTGCCAGCAGCAGCCAGATTTCTTTTTATTTGAAAATGTCAAAGGTTTGTGGAGAACCAAAAAACATAAAGCTTTTTACGACGCACTCAAAAATCAGTTGGCTGATTCGGGATACGTTTTTGCCGAACGTTTAATTAATGCGATAGAATACGGTGTCCCGCAAGATAGGGATAGAATTATTTTGATTGGGCTTAGAAAAAACCTTGTCAAAAATCTGGGCATTTCCCTAGAGGAAAAAAGCCAAATGTTATCCGAAAGTTTATTTCCTTGGCAAAGTCAGATATTATATCCCAAATCAGAAATTTTTTCTCATCCTTGGCCGGAGAGAACTGCCTTTGCAGGTGATGGTTTCGTGCCTTGTCCTGATGGCATTCCCCAAGATTTAACGGTAGAATTTTGGTTCCAAAAAAATGACGTTCTCAACCATCCCAATGCCGAACACTATTTTCAACCCAAAGCAGGTCTTAAGCGGTTTGCGTCCGTTGATGAAGGAGATGATTCAAAAAAATCTTTCAAGCGATTGCACCGATGGCGTTATTCGCCAACAGCTTGTTACGGCAATAACGAAGTTCATTTGCACCCTTACAAACTTCGCCGGCTTTCTGTTGCAGAAACACTGGCTATTCAGTCACTGCCAAAAGATTTTGCACTGCCGGCCCAAATGACGTTGACTAATATGTTTAAAACTGTTGGCAATGGGGTTCCTTATTTGGCTGCACAAGGTATTGCCAAAACAATTTTACAGTTTTTACAGACAAAATAAAGAGAGAAATAGGCACAAATAAACATTAGGATCGCGAATTATACCAATTTTTCATGAGGTTGCATAGAATCCGATCCCCCCTAGCCAAGAGGGCGGGCACGGGGGCACCGCCCCTACTAAGGGGGGGACAAGATTCTTCTCAAAGTCAACCCCTACTCCCCAACAATCAGGGGGATTTAGGGGGATCGAGATATGTGCAACTTCACATTAAATTAGTATTAAATAATTTACACAAGTTTGTGGGGAGTAGGGGTTGGGCTTATAGCCCGCCCTTTCTGGACGGGCGGGACGCCCATCCCACAAGAACCATCACGCATTGTAAGTTATTTAATTCTCATTCCTTAGCATCAGGACTTTGGGTGTAGGGTGCGTGAGGGCGAGTAGTTTTTGAACTCAAACTGTGATATTTTTAATACTCACGCACCGCCAAAACTAGATTTTGGTGCGTGATGCACGGTTTAAGATTGATTGTCGGTAGCGCAAGTTAATCGCCGCGCCTCACACACCCTACAGATTTGTGAAAGTGGTTTTTTTAAGAGGCAAGATTGTATGCCTTTGCAAACTATCTTGAAAGGCATTTGCGTTTATCTGCGTTTATCTGCGGTTTCCCCTATCCATCAAAGATTTATGCAATAAGTCTCATAAACAGCAGAGGGTGCTGAGAAAGAGAAAACACTGATAAAAAGAAAAGTTCACAAAGGGTTTAGACTTGTTATATAATAGTTGGTTAAGGTTGAAAACCTATATTTTTTATTTGCCTGCAATTCGCCATGACCGTTAAACCCCGCCGCTATCACATCACTACTTTCGGATGCCAGATGAATAAAGCCGACTCGGAACGGATGGCCGGCATTCTGGAAAATATGGGCTTTGAGTTCTCGGAAGACCCGAACGAAGCTAGCTTGATTCTCTACAATACTTGCACAATTCGCGATAATGCCGAACAAAGAGTTTATTCTAACCTGGGAAGGCAAGCTCATCGCAAGCGCCAAGAACCGGGTTTAACTTTAATTGTAGCTGGATGCGTGGCGCAGCAGGAAGGTGAAGCGCTGCTGCGGAGAGTACCGGAATTAGACTTAGTAATGGGGCCACAACACGCTAACCGACTTGAAGATTTGCTGGAACAAGTTTTTGAGGGCAATCAAGTTGTGGCGACTGAAGCTGTTGAGATTATGGAGGATATTACTAAGCCGCGCCGCGACAGCAAGGTGACTGCTTGGGTGAATGTAATTTACGGCTGCAATGAACGCTGCACTTATTGTGTTGTCCCCAATGTTCGCGGGGTTGAACAGTCGCGGATGCCGGAGGCAATTCGCGCGGAAATGGAGGATTTGGGCCGTCAAGGTTACAAGGAAGTAACTTTGTTGGGGCAAAATATTGATGCTTACGGACGCGATTTGCCGGGGACAAAACCGGACGGCAGCAACCAGCATACTTTGACGGATTTGCTTTATTTTGTGCAGGATGTGCCTGGAGTCGATCGCCTCAGATTTGCTACTAGCCACCCGCGCTATTTTACGGAAAGATTGATTAAGGCTTGTGCGGAATTACCGCAGGTTTGCGAACATTTTCACATTCCTTTTCAGTCGGGAGATAATGATATTTTGAAGGCGATGTCGCGGGGTTATACTCAGGAAAAATATCGCCGGATTATTGATACAATTCGCCGTTATATGCCGGATGCTTCGATTACTGCAGATGCGATTGTCGGTTTTCCTGGGGAGACGGAAGCGCAGTTTGAGAAGACTTTGAAGTTAATCGAAGATGTTGGTTTCGATTTGGTGAATACTGCTGCTTATTCCCCTCGCCCTGGGACGCCGGCCGCTTTGTGGGAAAATCAGTTGAGTGAGGAGGTGAAAGCCGATCGCCTGCAACGAATCAATCATGTAGTCACAACAACGGCGATGGAACGATCGCAGCGCTATTTCGGACGCACTGAAGAGGTTTTGGTGGAAGTCCAGAATCTTAAAGATTCAACTCAGGTGATGGGGCGCACTCGCGGCAATCGTCTCACATTTTTTAAGGGCGATATTGCTGAATTGGCGGGTAAAATTGTGCGGGTTAAAATTACAGATATTCGCGCTTTTAGTTTGACGGGGGAAATGCTTTAAATAGCACCGGAATGAGATAGGGGACGGCTTACTGGTGAACTTTTCTAAGAAGATGTAATTTTTTTTACCGCCGAGGGCGCAGAGGACACAGAGGAAGAGTGGAAGGGAGGAGATAAGTAGTCTTAAAGCGGTTCGTATGTGCCTTAGTTGCGCTCTCTGCGTGTATATTTGTCGAAAAGTCCTAGGAGTAGTGAAAAATGACAATGATGCGGATCGGGCTATTGTTCGGGGGGCGATCGGGCGAACACGAAGTCTCAATTAGTTCGGCGCGGGCGATCGCCGGCGCCCTCGCTGCGGAGGAAAATGCGTCTAAATACGAAGTTCTGCCCTTTTATATCCAAAAAAACGGCCGCTGGCTGTCGGGAACATTACCTCAACAAGTCTTAGCCACCGGAAAACCTCTGGAAATAGAGGAACAAACAGGAGAAGACGACTCTCCGGCTGGACAATTTCCTAATTTTAATGCTGTAGATGTTTGGTTCCCGGTTTTGCACGGGCCAAACGGTGAAGATGGTACGGTGCAAGGGTTGCTGAAATTAATGCAAGTTCCTTTTGTCGGTTCCGGGGTTTTAGGTTCGGCGCTGGGAATGGATAAAATTGCCATGAAAATGGCTTTTGCTCAAGCTGGTTTGCCGCAGGTAAAATACATCGCTGTTAACCGTTCGGAAATCTGGTCTAATCCTTGCGTTTTCCCTAAACTCTGTGATAAAATTGAAGCAGCTTTGGGCTATCCTTGCTTTGTTAAACCGGCCAATTTGGGTTCGTCTGTGGGAATTTCTAAAGCTCGATCGCGCGCTGAATTAGAAGCTGCTCTCGACAGCGCCGCCAGCTACGACAGGCGGATAATTGTCGAAGCGGGTGTGGTGGCTAGAGAATTAGAATGTGCAGTTTTAGGTAACGACAACCCCAAAGCTTCAACGGTGGGAGAAATTAGTTTTCAAAGCGATTTCTACGACTACGAAACTAAATATACCCAGGGACAAGCCGACTGCTCAATCCCGGCAAAAGTCAGCGGTGCGATCGTCTCGCAAATCCAAGAAATGGCAGTGCAAGCATTTTTGGCTGTAGACGCGGCAGGTTTAGCGCGAGTAGACTTTTTCTACATTGAATCAACCGGAGAAGTTTTGATTAACGAAATCAACACTTTTCCTGGCTTTACAGCTACCAGTATGTATCCGCAAATGTGGGCAGCGGACGGCATTTCTTTCCCTGAATTAGTAGACCGTTTAATTCAATTAGCTCTCGAACGGCATGGTGAAAAAGGCTGAATCGCGCGCTGCAAACCGCTGCCGTGCCAACCGAAAAGAAATTATTTTCGCAGGTAATATATCCATACCAGCGGAAACGATATAACATAGTTGTGGCAGGCACTGCCTGCCAGCAACCCAATTTACCCTGGCAGAGCAACTGAGAAGTTTCAGCAGTCGGGTATAAATAAATGCACTATAAAATGGTTAACAGAGAAGGGCAAATAGCAGCGCCAATCTCACATCTTGCATCTCAAATTTTAACTCGGTTAACTTAGATGAGACGTTTCACTCAACTGCAGCAGTGGTGGACTTACGGACTGGTATTTCCCCTAGCGGTACTCAACTGCTGGTTAGCCCTCCTAGTCTTTGAATATTTTCGCGCCCTGATTACTGTTTTGGTAGTGGCTACAGTGCTGTCTTTTTTGCTAGATTATCCAGTGCGCTTTCTGCACAGATACGGCTTGAAGCGCGATCGAGCAGTTTTGTCGGTATTGTTTTTGACTTTACTGCTATTGGTGGTTTTAGGTCTGACTCTAGCCCCCATTCTGCTAAACCAAATTACTGAACTTGCCACCCGACTGCCGACTTGGATAGTTTCTGGCACAGAACAGATTGAAGCGTTCAACAAGTGGGCGGAAAATCGCAATCTCCGCATTGATGTCAGCGGTTTGACTACTCAATTGAGCGATCGACTTTCATCTCAATTGCAGTCACTCACTGGCGAAATTCTCAAATTTGGCTTGGGTGCTGCAGACAGTCTGTTGAATTTCCTCCTCACAATAGTCGTGACATTCTACTTGCTCTTGCACGGCGATCGCGTGTGGGAAGGATTGTTTAAATGGTTTCCTTCCAAGCATAGTCTTCAATTGCGAGAGTTGCTGGCGCGAAGCTTCCACAACTACTTCGTCGGCCAAGCAACTTTGGCGGGCTTGATGGGACTGTCTATTACTGTTGCTTTTTTAATTATGCGAGTTCCCTTCGGACTTCTGTTCGGTTTGGGTGTGGGTGTAATGACTATGATTCCCTTCGGGGCACCTTTCAGTATTTGCATTGTCAGTTTGCTGATCACATTAAACAACTTTTGGCTGGGCGTGACAGTTTTAGCTGTTGCTACAGTAATTGAGCAAATAATTGAAAGCGGGGTTGCTCCTCGGTTATTAGGCGGTTTTATCGGTCTCAATCCTGTGTGGATTTTAGTGTCACTGCTGGTGGGGGTTAAGGTGGCAGGAATAGCAGGTTTGTTAGTTGCTGTGCCGATGGCCGGTTTTATTAAGAATACTGTTGATGTTTTGGAAAGTTCGAGGAACAAGTCGAGGGAAATCGATTCGGTTAGTTCCATTGAACCTATGGAGCAATAAAATTCCTCCATAGGTTCAAAATTTAGATTTCAAAAGAGTTTTTGCAGGCTATTGTGACCGAAAGCATCCAGGATACAAGCCCCCGAATTTATCCGTGGGGTCAATGCTTCAATTCTTTAATCTAAAATCTAAAATCTAAAATCGATTGACTTAGGTTTAGTTGGTACTTTAGCTTGAGGCTTTATATCAAATCCGGTAGCATCGGAATTATTCCTCTCTGTATTCTCTCCCTCGGCGTTCTCTGCGCCCTCTGCGGTTAAATCATTCCGATACAGTTAGAGAGTCGATGGCAGAGTGTCCCCTACCATCTCTCCTACAATTAGAGTCGATGCCTGTGTTACCACAGGACACCTCTCCTTCAGAACGCGGACGTGCAGCTTTCACTGCATCCGGCT